>NZ_POSP01000001.1:600000-793151 GCF_002885975.1 Paucibacter aquatile
AAAGGCAGGCTTTGCAGGCTGCCGGGCCGGGACATGGCGTCCAGCAGGCAGCGGAAGGCCTGCTGCGCATGGTGCACCGGGTCGGCAAAGCCGGGCAGCAGCTGCTCCAGGTGCAGGCCGGCGGCGGGGGCGCTCGCGTTCATCGCATCACTCATGCTCATGGCTCAGTCCTCGCCCCGCACCAGGGTGTAGAAATCCACCTTGCTGCGCGCCACTTCGGCGGCGCGGCGGGCGTGGCGGTCGTGTTCGGCCTCGGCCAGGGGGCGCAGGAGCCGGGCTTGCAGCTGCGGTGCCCAGTCGGGCGTTTGCAGCAAGGCGTCGGCCAGGGCGACCAGCTCGGCGTGGCGCGGGTCGCTGCCGCGCACGGTGCCCACGCCGACGCTGGCCGGCAGGCCCGGCGCCTGCAGGCGCAGGGTGCAGCGGGTGACGGTGGCTTCGCCCAGATTGAAGACCTGACCGCCACCGCCGAGCCGGCCGCGCAGCATCAGCATGCCGGTCTCGGGACGGCGCAGCCATTCAAAGTGGGGCAGGGGCTGCAACTCGGCCAGCTGCTGTTCCAGATCCTGGGGCCGGGCGCGGGCCAGCAGGCCCAGGGCGAGGCGGCGTGCGTCCTGCGCTGCCGCGAGAGGGATGTGTGATGACACGTCGGATCCCGTCAAAGCATCTAATCGTCTAGACGACTTGCGGCGGCCATGTGCCGGCAAGCCCTGGCGATGCGGCGCATTCTTCAGGGCCGACATGAATCTTTCGTGAATCGTCTCTAAGCTGTTTGGCAACCGTGATCCAGGGAATAGAGACTCAGCATGCAAGAGCAGCGTGGCCAGGTGGTGGAACGAGGCACCGGCGTGGCGGTGTGGCGCCAGATCGAGGCGGCGCTGCTGCGCGACATCCGCGAGCGGCATTACGCCGCGGGTGAGCGCATCCCGAACGAGACCGAGCTGGCCGAGCGCTTCGGCTGCAACCGCCACACCGTGCGGCGCGCCCTCGGGGTGCTGGAGCGTGAGGGCCTGCTGCGCGTGGAGCAGGGCCGCGGCACTTTTGTGCAGGAGCATGCGATTGCCTACAGCGTGGGCAAGCGCACGCGCTTCTCGCAGAACCTCAGCGGCCAGGGCCGCAGTGGCCGCATCGAGCTGCTGCGCGCCAGCGAACTGCCTGCCACGCCCGAGCTGGCTCAGGCCCTGGAGCTGGCGCCGGGCACGCCGCTGCTGCAACTGCTGACCCTGGGTCATGCCGGCGCGGGCAGCGGCGGGCAGGATGCGGCAGCGCCGCGCGCCATCAATCTGGCCCGGCACAGCTTCGAGGCGGCCCGCTTCGCCGGCCTGGACGCGCTGCTGCGCGAGACCGGCTCCATCACCCAGGCCTTGCAGCATTTCGGGGTGAAGGACTACACCCGCGGCCAGACCCGGGTGATGGCCGCCATGCCCGACGCCGAAGCCGCGCGCCTGCTGGCCCAGCCGCGCTCGCGCCCGGTGCTGCTGGTCGACTCGGTCAATCGCTGCAGCGAGCAAGGGCGGGTGTTCCAGCACACGCTGGCGCAGTTCAGTGGCGACTGGGTGCAGCTGGTATTCGAGCCCTGATGGCGAGGCCAGCCCAGTCGCGTCATGCCCCTGTCAAAGCCTCGCGCTAGGCTGGCGATCGCGACAGAACCTGTTGATGAATGATCGAACGATCGATTGAAGTGAAGCCGAAGACGAGAGAAGTGAGCCTTGCCATGCTGAGCCCCCAACGCGTTGCCGCCCTGTCCACCATCCGCGGGGGCCAGGTCTTGCGCCCTGGCCAGCAATGGCAGGAGAACGAGCTGGTGCTGGGCATCCAGAACGGCCGCCTGGTCGACAGCGCCTTGCCCGGCCCGGGCCTGGACGCCAGCGGCTGCCTGGTGCTGCCGGGCATCGTCGATTTCCACGGCGATGCCTTCGAGCGCCAGATCATGCCGCGCCCCGGCGTGCATTTCCCGCTCGATCTGGCCTTGCTGGAGACCGACCGCCAGCTCGCCAGCAATGGCATCACCACCGCCCTGCACGGCCTGACCTACTCCTGGGAAGGCGGCTTGCGAGGCGGCGACACGGCGCGCGAGCTGCTGGCTGCGCTCGATTCGCTGGACGGCCGCCTGCAGGTGGACCACCGTCTGCATCTGCGCTTTGAATGCCACAACGTCGAGGGTGAAGATCAGGCGCTCGAGTGGCTGCGCAGCGGCCGCATCGGTCTGCTGGCTTTCAACGAGCATCTGCCCATGATGCGCAAGAAGCTGGACAAGAAGCTGCAGGACTATGCCGACCGCGCCGGCACCGACGGCGCCGGCTTCATCGCCCTGCTGGAGAAGGCCGCGGCGCGCGGCGCCGAGGTGCCGGCCCTGATCGAACGCCTGGCGGCCGAATGCCGGCGGCTGGGCATCCCCATGGCCTCGCACGACGACGACAGCCTGGCCACGCGGGCGCGTTTCCAGGCCCTGGGCTGCGGCATCTCCGAGTTCCCCTTGAGCACCGAAGTGGCGGCCATGGCCAGCGCCGAGCGCTCGCCCGTGGTCTGCGGCGCGCCCAATGTGCTGCGCGGTGGTAGCCATGTCGGCGCCCCGCGCGCGGCCGATCTGGCCGGTGCTGGCCTGTGCAAGATTCTCGCGTCCGACTACTACTATCCGGCGCCCCTGCATGCCGCCTTCAAGCTGGCGCAGGACGAAGTGATGCCGTTTGCCGCGGCCTGGGAACTGGTGTCGGCCAATCCGGCCCAGGCCCTGGGCCTGCACGACCGCGGCCAGCTCAGCGCCGGCCGCCGCGCCGATGTGCTGGTGGTCGATGCCCAGGACCCCAGCCGCCCGCGTCTGGTGGCCACGCTTTGCGCCGGCCGCATCGTCTACCTGGCTGAAGGCGAGCGTCTGCTGTGAGCGCCTTGCACCCGCTGCCCGCCACGGTGCACCGTTATGCCGTCTACTTTGCGCCGGCTGCGGACAGCGCGCACGCCGAGCTGGGTGCGCGCTGGCTGGGGCGCGATGCCCTGCAGCCTGGCCGGGTCTTGCCTCCCGAGTCTCTCGGCGGACTGGAGGCCGAGGCCCGCGCCGCCCTGTGCCGCAGCGCGCGGCGCTATGGCCTGCATGCCACGCTCAAGCCGCCCTTCGAGCTGGCCGAGGGCGGTAGTTTCGAGGAATTGGACGCGGCGCTGCACACCCTGGCCGCGCGCCATGTGGCCTTCGAGCTGCCGGTGCGCCCGGCACGCCTGCACAACTTCCTGGCCTGGCGCCCGCATCTGAATGATGCGACCGCGCATGCGGAGCACCCGGTGAGCCAGCGCCTGATGGATCTGGCCAGTGACTGCGTTCAGTCGCTCGACCCCTTTCGCCGTTCGCCCAGCCTGGCCGAGCTGCAGCGCCGCCGCAGCGCCGGCCTCAGCAGCGAGCAGGAGGCTTTGCTGCAGCGCTGGGGCTACCCCTTTGTGATGGAAGCGTTCCGCTTCCACCTGACCCTCAGCGACGCGCTCGATGCCGAGCAACTGGCCGGGGTCGAGGCGGCCCTGCAGCGCGCTTGCGCGCCCGTGGCTGATCAGCCTTTGTGCATCGATGCGCTCAGCCTGTTTGTGGAGGCGGAGGCGGGCGCGGATTTCGTTTGCGTGCGGCGTTACTTGCTTACCGCCTGACTCAGGCTGAGTGGAGGGGGCATGCTGCGACGCGAAGGCCTGGCCGCTGGTGACGTCACGGCCTCAATGGCCAAGACGGCGGCGCAACTTGCTGACGAAGCGTTGCGCTCGATTCGGCCCGGCTGGATGAGGCCCCTTGCCGAAGATGCGCCGCACCTCCAGATAGGCCTTCCAGATCTCGATGCCCGGGATGGCGCTGGGTGTTCGAAAGTCCTTGGGGAATCCGGTTTCCAGCTGGGGCTTGAGTGCGACGAAGCGAACCCATGGGTCGCACAGATTGCCTTCGAGTTCGAAACTCAGCGCAGATCGATATTCCCGGTTCGGGATTTCATACAGGCATCCCACCACCCGTTTGCGCACCTGGGATGAGATGTTCAGGTCCAGGCTGCAGCCTTCGCGGATGAAATCGCGATAGAGGATGTTGAACTCATCCGACACATCCCGCCCGGCAGTGGCCCGGCAGTCGATGTACTGAAGCAGCAGGTAGGCCAAGAGGTTCTCGCCTGAATCTTCGGTGGCGCAGTGGCAGGCGAACTCAGACAGAACCTGAGGGTTGGCTGCCAGCAGCTCAAACCGAGAAAAGCCGCCGGCGTCGGCAGGACGATATGCAGTGGGCATGGTGTGTCGGGCGGGATGGTCGAAGAAGCTGCCAAGGTTCAAGTGCCAGCGTTGAATCAGCGTTGAATTCCCCAGGGAAACACGCCAAGGGACGCGGCGCCGTGAATAATCCCGCCCATGGCTGCGATGGCGCGCGCACGTGGAGACCGCAGCACTTGGGAGGCCCCTCATGTTCGACCACGTCAAATTCGGCGTCAGCGACTACGCCGCCAGCAAACGCTTTTTCCTTCAGGCCCTGGCGCCGCTTGGCGTCAGCCTGGGCGGCGAGGGCGAGCCCAGCTATGGGGTAGAGCTCTGTGGCAGCGGGGACGCCTCGCTGTGCTTGTTCGAGACACAGGAGCGGCCGGCGCCTTTGCATCTGGCCTTCAAGGCCGAGACGCGGGCGCAGGTGGATGCCTTTTACGCGGCGGCGCTGGCAGCAGGCGGCCGTGACCACGGCCCACCGGGCCTGCGACCGCAGTACCACGCCCACTACTACGCGGCTTTTGTCATCGGCCCCGATGGCCACAATATCGAGGCGGTCTGCCACGCGCCGGAGGGGGTATGAGCAGCATGGACACGTCCAGCACCGCGGCGCCGCAACCGCGCCTTCATCACGCCGCCTGCAGCTGCGGGCAGTTGCAGGCCCAGGCCCGAGGTGAGCCCTTGCGGGTGTCGGTCTGCCATTGCCTGGCCTGCCAACGGCGCACCGGCAGTGTCTTTGGCGCCCAGGCCCGCTTTCCTCGTGCGGCCGTGACCTTGCAGGGCGAGAGCCACAGCTGGGATCGCACAGGAGACTCCGGCTCGACCTGCCGTTTCCATTTCTGCCCGATCTGTGGCGCCACGGTCTACTACGAGCTGCTGGCCATGCCGGAGATGCTGGGCATCCCGCTGGGAGCCTTTGCCGATCCGCAGTTCCCGGCGCCCAGCTTCTCGGTCTATGAGAAGCGCATGCATGCCTGGGTGCAGCTGCGCGGCGAGATCGAGCACCTGGCCTGAGTCAGCGCCGGCCGGTCGGCGTTGATTCAGTCGCCGCTCGCGCCCGCCTGGCGCCGCTCATGCGCTGCCAGCATCTTGCGCACATCCTTGAGTTCTTCCTGCCGCGCCTGCAGCTCCTCGTGCGACCAGTCCCACCAGGCCACGGCTTCGATGGCGCGGCCGATGGCGGGGGTGAAGCGGGGGCGGATGGGGCGGCAGGGGTTGCCGGCGGCAATGGTCCAGGCGGGCACATCGCGGGTGACGATGCTGCCGCTGCCGATCACGGCGCCATGGCCGATCTTGACGCCGGGCATGATGACCACGCCGTGGCCCAGCCAGACGTCGTGGCCGATGCTGACGCGCTGCAGGCGGCGCCAGTGGAAGAGCTCGGCGTCGTCCTCGCCAAAGCCCTCGCCATACATGCTGCCGCGGTAGAGGATGTGGTGCAGGCAGGGGCGCTCGACCGGATGGAAGCCCGGGTTGATGCGCACCAGATTGGCGATATTGACGAACTTGCCGATGTCGGCGGCCATGATGTCTGCGTGGTGGCCGACATAGCTGTAGTCACCGAATGCGCTGTGCTCGATGCGGGTGCTGGCCCCGACTTCGCACCAGCGGCCGAAGCGGCTGTCGCGCACGATGGCATCACGGGCCAGGGTCGGAGCCTCGCCCAGGCGCACCGGCTCGGGCAGATTGTGGGCGGCGATGTGATAACTCGTCATCAGATCAGCACCTTGCGAATGCGCGCCGAGATCAGATCGATGCCGGTGACGAAGGCGATGATGATGAGCATCACCGCGGCGGTGTGCGCGTACTGGAAGCTGCGGATCACCTCGTAGAGGATGACGCCGATGCCGCCCGCACCCACCATGCCCACGACCGAGGCCGAGCGCACATTCGACTCGAAGCGGTAGAGGGTGTAGGACACCCAGAGTGGCATCACCTGCGGGATCACGCCGTAGACGATCTCTTCCAGCGCATTGGCGCCAGTGGCGCGTATGCCCTCGACCGGGCGCGGGTCGATGGACTCCACCGCCTCCGAGAAGAGCTTGGCCAGAATGCCCGTGGTGTGCACCCACAGGGCCAGCACGCCGGCAAACGGTCCCAGACCCACCGCCACGATGAAGAGCATGGCGAACACCATCTCGTTGATCGCGCGGGCCGAATCCATCAGCCGGCGCACCGGCTGGTGCAGCCAGGCCGGCGCGATATTGGCTGAGCTGAGCAGGCCGAAGGGCACGGCACAGATGACGGCCAGCACCGTGCCCCAGACGGCCACCTGCACCGTGACGATCATCTCGGTCACATACGTCCGCCATTCGCTGAAGTCGGGCGGGAAGAACTCCTTGGCGAAGCTGGCCATATTGGCCGAATCTGCCCAGAGCGCAGCAGGGCGCATATCGGCCCCGCGCCAGGACCAGGCCAGCAAGGCCAGGCCCAGGCCCCAGAGCATCAGGCTGCCCAGGTGGGCACGCGGCGGCTGGGGCAGGCCGGGCGTGGGCGCGGTGTGGGGGGCTTCGGTGCGTGAGCTCATGGCCGTGATGTCAGTCGAATGGGGCTGCAGCGGGCCGCGGTTTACTTGGCCGAGGCGAGCTGGGCGTTCAGCTCGGCCAGCTTCTTCTGGATCTCGGCCAACTTGCCTTGCTTGGTGGCGGCGTCCATCTTGTCGTCGGCTTCCAGCTTGGCCTTGTCCTTGAACAGCTCCAGCTGACGGAAGGGCACCAACTGCTTGTTGCTGGATTCATTGAAGACCCCGAAGGTCAGCTTGGCCAGATGGGCCAGCTCGCGCTTGGCCTGCTCGGACTCACCGCGGCCGTAGCTCAGGAAGAAGCCCTTGAGCTTGGCCTTCATATCGGCCGACAGGTCGGCGCGCCAGACCATGGGATCGGCGGCGATCAGGGGCGACTTCCACAGGATGTGGATGCTCTTGGCCTTGTCGGCCTCGCGCTTCTGGAACTTCTCGAACACCTCGGTGTTGGTGATGGCCACATCGACCTGCTTGGCGGCCGTGGCCATCAGGTTGGACTCGTGGTTGCCGGCGCGGCTGGACTTGTAGTGGGTCTTGGGGTCGATGCCGTTGAGGGCGTAGAGGTAGTAGCCCGGCACCAGGGTGCCCGAGGTCGATTGCGGGTCGCCGGCGCCGTAGTTGTACTCGCGTGGGTTCTTGAGCACCTGGTCGACATTCTTGATGCCGCTTTCCTTGTGCGTGATCAGCAGCGAGTGGTAGCCCAGGGCGCCGTCGGCATAGCTGGTTTGGGCGAAGACCTCGCCGCCGGCACGATCCACGGCTTCCATGCCGGATTTGTTGCCCATCCAGGCCATCTGCACCTTGTTGAAGCGCATCGCTTCGATGATGCCGGCGTAGTCATTGGCGAAGAAGGCTTTGACCTTGTAGCCGGTCTTGGCTTCCATATCGGCCAGGATGGGGGCCCAGTCGGCTTTCAGGTGGGCGGCCGATTCGGTCGAGATGATGCCGAAGTTGATGTCCTGGGCGTGGCTCAGGGTGCTGGCCAGCAGGGTGCAGGACGCGAGCAGGAGTTTGCGGAACATGGGGGTTCTCCGATGAACTGAAGGTGGGAGGAAACGAAAGCAGAAGGGAGCCAGGGAAGGCGGATCAGGGCCGCCCGCTGTGGCAAATGGGGCAAATGGGGCGAGTGGGGTGAGTGGAGCAGCGGGTGCCGGGGCCGCGTCAGGCCGCCACCGGTTCGGGCTTGTGCAGCGGCGGCAAGGGCATGGGCTGGCTGTCCAGAGACTCCGGAGCGGTGGGCCCGACTGGCAGCGCGGGAGCCTCGGCATCGCTGGCGTACAACTCGTTCAGAAAGCTGGGGTTGAGTGCGTTACTCGGGCCGTCAAAGACCACCCGGCCGTCGCGCATGGCGATCACGCGGCTGCAGTAGCGCAGCGCCACATCGACCTGGTGCAGAGACACCAGCACCGTGCAGCCATGCTCGCGGTTGACACGGGCCAGCATGTCCATGACCTTGCGCGACGATTCTGGGTCCAGCGAGGCAATCGGCTCATCGGCCAGCACCACCTTGGCGCCTTGCACCAGGGCTCGCGCGATGGCAGCGCGCTGCTGCTGGCCGCCCGAGAGGGTGGAGGCGCGCTGAAAGGCATAGTCGTCTATACCAACTTCGGCCAGCGCTTTCAGGCCGGCGGCGCGTTCCTCGCGGGTGAACCACTGCAGCAGGCTGCGGTGCAGCGGGATGCGATGCAGTTGGCCGGTCAGCACATTGTTCAGCAGCGTCATGCGGCCGACCAGGTTGAACTGCTGGAAGACAAAACCGATCTGGGCGCGCACGCTGCGGATGTTGGCGGCGATGCGGCCTTGCGACTGCACCAGCTGACCCATCACGCGCAGCTCGCCCGAGCTGGCATCGCCCGCCACAAAGCCGGACAGGTGGCGCAGCAGGGTCGATTTGCCCGAGCCCGAGGCGCCAATCAGCGCCACCATCTCACCGGGCCGCAGCTGCAGGCTGACCTGGTCCAGGGCCTGACGCGCGCCAAAGCGCTTGCTCAGCGCATTCACTTCGATTGCATGCTGCATGCCGCACCTCGTTTGCTTGCTTTTCGTCCGTCGGGAACTTCGATTCAGCCGCCCTTGCACGGCCGTCAATGGCGGCTGTGATGAGCTGCGGCGATGCTAGGCAGCTTGTGTGAAAGATTCGTGGCGGGGCTGAGTCGGCGCGGTGACGGGGCTGATCTGATTGGGTGCGGCACGAAGTAGTCTTTGGTTTTGCTCGTGAGGCCCTGCAGCCCGTGCCGCTGCCGGGCTCATGGTTCCGGGGTCGGCCCTGACGGGCCGACTTCCCTGCGCTGCTCGCGCCTCGGGGCTGGCGCATAACTCACTTCGCTCCCTGCGTTCGCTTCGTTCAAACAGAAGCGCCAAGTCAGAACTTGAAGCGCGCGGGTACGCGCGCGCCCCGAGGCGCTGTGCTGCTCTGCCCGGCACAAATCGCCCGGCAGCGGCACGGGCTGCAGGGCGCTTGCATCGCGGTCGATCTGCCCCTTTCCACGGTGGAAAACGCCACCTTCGAAGGTGGCTCGGCCCGCCGACGGGCGATTTGTGCGCGGCCGAGGGCGCAGCGGAGCGGCTCAGGCGCGTGTACCCATGCGCATCAAGCTCTGACTCGGCGCCACTGTTTGACCACAGTGAGCGCAGCGAACGGAGGGAGTTTGGCGCCGCTGAGCCGCGCAGTGAGCAGCGAGGGGAGTCGGCTCAAAGAGCCGACCCGCGAACCATGAGCCCGGCGGCGGGGCGAGCCACCGCAGCGAGAACGACGAGCACAACGAAGGTCCGCAATGCGCCGGCCCCCGGCCCGGTTCAAGCCTTGATCTGCAGCAGACGCGAAATCTGGCCGGCGGCGTCGAGCAGGCGGGGCAGGGTATGGGCCAGCAGCTGGTCGGGGGAGCGGCGGTTCACTTGGGAGCCGACATTGAGCGCGGCGATCACGTGGCCGTTGCGGTCGGTGATGGGCGCTGCAAGCGACACCAGGCCGTCCTCGAGCTCCTGGTTGACCAGGCACCAGCCCTGGCGGCCGGCTTGCTGGATGCGCTCGCGCAGATCGGGCAGGTTGGCCACGGTGCGGCCGGCCAGCGGGGCGATTTGGATCTGACTCAGCTGAGATTCGAGTGCCGGGGGCGGCAGGCTGGCCAGCAGGACGCGGCCCATGGAGGTGCACCAGGCCGGCAGGCGGCTGCCCACGCCGAGGTTGATGCTCATGATCTTGCGCGCTGGCACGCGCAGCACGTAGACGATGTCCTGGCCTTCCAGCACCGCGGCCGAGACGCTCTCGCCCAGTTCGGCGGCCAGTTGCTGCATCACCGGCTCGGCGAACTGCCACAGCGGCTGCGAGGACAGGTAGGCAAAACCGAGGTCCAGGATCTTGGGGGTCAGGGCGAACAGGCGGCCATCGCTCTTCACATAACCCAGGGTTTCCAGGGTCAGCAGGATGCGGCGGGCGCCGGCCCGCGTCATGCCGCAGCGGCGCGCCACCTCGGTCAGGGTCTGGCGCGGTGCGCTGGCGTCGAAGGCGCGGATCACCGACAGACCGCGGGCAAAGGACTGCACATAGCTGTCCCCGGGCTTGGGTGCGGTGGCGTCGGGCGCGCTGGCGTCATCGTTCATGGGCGGCAGTATAGGGATGGGCCTGGGCTTCACCGCCCTGCCGCTGTGACCGACGGCAGCGGCCCGAAAAACTGGCTAACATCGCGCCCGCAGTCTTTCCCCCAGTGAGTGAGGAGTTTTTTGTCATGGCCATGGATGTTGTCGATTTTGAGATCAAGGGCGCCGAGATGCAGTTCGTCGAGGTCGAGCTCGACCCGGGCGAAGCCGCCATCGGCGAGGCTGGCAGCATGATGTTCATGGATGCCGGCATTTCCATGGACACCGTCTTCGGCGATGGCGCAGCCAGCCAGGGCGGCTTCTTCGGCAAGCTGCTGGGCGCGGGCAAGCGCCTGATCACCGGCGAATCGCTGTTCACCACCATCTACACCAACCAAGGCTCGGGCAAGCAGCGCGTGGCCTTTGCCGCCCCCTACCCGGGCAAGATCCTGCCCATGGATCTGCGCCAGCTCGGCGGCACCCTGATCTGCCAGAAGGATGCCTTCTTGTGCGCGGCCCGCGGCGTGTCCCTGGGCATCGCCATCCAGCAAAAGCTGGGCACCGGCTTCTTCGGCGGTGAAGGCTTCATCATGCAAAAGCTCGAAGGCGATGGCCTGGCTTTTGTCCACGCCGGCGGCACCGTGGTGCGCCGCACCCTGGCGCCCGGCCAGACCTTGCTGGTGGACACCGGCTGCGTGGTGGCCTACACCCCGAGCGTGGATTTCGAGATCCAGTACGTTGGCAAGATCAAGACCGCGCTGTTCGGCGGCGAGGGCCTGTTCCTGGCCAAACTGACCGGCCCTGGCGAGGTCTGGCTGCAGAGCCTGCCCTTCTCGCGCCTGGCTTCGCGCATCTTTGCTGCTGCTCCGCAAAACGGCGGACGCCGGGAAGAAGGCTCGGTGCTCGGCGGCTTCGCGGCCGGCGCGGCAGGCGCGGGCATCCTGGGTGGCCTGCTCGGCGGCGACGACGAGTGAGCGAGGGCCGCGCGCCGATCCCCTGCACTGCGAGCGGCCCCGGGCCGCTCTTTTTTTGTTCGGTTTTTTGAGCCGCTTCGCGGTTTCGCCTTCACCATCCCGACATGCCTGTTCAATCCATGAGCCGTGTGGCCGACGCCTTCTGGCGCGCGGCCGCCTACTGCCTGCATCCGCGGGTGATCGCCCTGTCCCTGCTGCCCCTGCTGATCGCGGCCGGCCTGGCCTTCGGCCTGGGCTACTTTTTCTGGGAGCAGGCCGTGGACGGCATGCGCGCGCAGCTGGAGTCCTGGCGCCTGATCGAGTCCTTGCTGGGCTGGCTGGACCATGTCGGTCTGGGCGGTTTCCGCTCGGCCCTGGCGCCCTTGCTGGTGCTGGCCCTGGCCCTGCCGGTGCTGGTGGTGCTGAGCCTCTTGCTGGTGGCCTTGCTGCTGACGCCCACCGCCGTCAATCTGGTGGCGCAGCGGCGCTTTCCGCTGCTGGAGCGCAAACGGGGTGCGTCCTTTGTGCATTCGCTGCTGTGGTCGCTCGCTCATGGAGTGGCGGCGCTGCTGGCCTTTGTGATCAGCCTGCCTTTCCTGCTGATTCCACCCCTGGTGCTGATCGTGCCGCCGTTGATCTGGGGCTGGCTGGGTTACCGGGTGTTTGCCTACGACGCCTTGTCCGAGCACGCCTCGGTGGCCGAGCGGCGTCAGCTGCTGCGCCTGCACCGCCTGCCCCTGCTGGGCCTGGGCCTGCTGACGGGCTACCTCGGTGCCGCGCCGGCAGCGATTTGGGCGTTTGGCGTGATGGCCGTCGCCTTGGCGCCGTTTTTGATCCTGGCCTCGATCTGGCTCTACACCCTGGTCTTTGCCTTTTCTTCCCTGTGGTTCACGCACTACTGCCTGGCCGCGCTGCAGGAGCTGCGCCTGAGCCGCTCGGCCGCGGCGCCCGGACCCTCGGGCCTGGTTCTCGATGCTGAAGCTCCCACCCCTACACCCCCATTGCTGCCCAAGGCTGACGCATGAACACCCCCTCGGTTTTGACCCCTCGGCCCAAGATCGGCCTGATCATCATTGGCGACGAGATTTTGTCCGGCAAGCGCCAGGACAAGCACCTCAGCAAGTTCATCGAGATCCTGGCCGCGCGCGGCATGAGCCTGGACTGGGCCCAGTACCTGGGCGATGACCGTGCTCACATCAGCGCCCGGCTGCGCGAGGCCTTCGCCAGCGGTGACCTGGTGATCAGCTGTGGCGGCATCGGCGCCACGCCGGACGACCACACCCGCCAGGCCGCGGCTGCCGCGCTCGACCGCGAGCTGGCCCTGCATCCCGAGGCGCGCGCCCTGATCTGGCAGCGCATCCAGGACATGGCGGCAGAGAAGGGCGAGTCGGTCGACCCCGAACACCCCGACACCTTGCGCCGCCTGGAGATGGGCGTGTTCCCGGTCGGCGCCGAGATCATCCCCAACCCCTTCAATAAGATCCCGGGCTTTTCGGTCGGCACGGTCTACTTCGTGCCCGGCTTCCCGGTGATGGCGCACCCGATGATGGAGTGGGTGCTGGACCAGCGCCACGCCGATCTGCAGCGCCCGGTGCAGCGCCAGGAGCTCTCGCTGATCGTGCAGGGCGCCATGGAGGCCAGCCTGACCCCGCTGATGGAGCGCGTGGAGGCGGAATTCCCGGGCATCAAGGTCTTCAGCCTGCCCAGCGTGGACCACCCGCAGTGGGGCCGCCATATCGAGCTGGGCGTCAAGGGCCCGGCGGAGCAGATGGACGCGGCCTACCAGGCACTGAAAAGCGGCGTGATCCAGTTTGGTGCCACGGTGAGCACTGAATTGGTGCGCTGAGTCGCCTGGTCTTGCACTGTTTTGGTGATTGCCTCGTGATTTCTTGACTGGCCGCCCTGTTCCGGGGCCGGGCCTCGGCCCATAATCCCGGGGCTTTGGGGCCGGATGCACCGGTGCAGCGCAGGGCTGGCGGGGCTGGGCCCCGAGGGCTGACGCAAAGCGCACGAGCAGCCCAAAGTTGGCACACAAACTGCTTATTCAAAGGCTGCGCGGCCTGAGTCTGTTCGAGCAGTGCAAGCCAAACAAATACCTACGCATCCGCAAGCTTTCTCCCGCTACTTACCCGTTTAGGAGTTTCTGATGGCCAAGACCGTCGCCGACGTGATGAAGATCGTCAAGGAAAACGAAGTCAAGTTTGTTGACTTCCGTTTCACCGACACCCGTGGCAAGGAACAGCACGTGACCGTGCCGGTTTCGCACTTCGACGAAGACAAGTTCGTCTCCGGCCATGCTTTCGACGGCTCGTCCATCGCAGGCTGGAAGGGCATCGAAGCCTCGGACATGCTGCTCATGCCCGATCCGAACACGGCCAATATCGACCCCTTCTTCGAAGAGCCGACCCTGATCCTGTCCTGCGACGTGGTCGACCCGGCCGACGGCAAGGCCTACGAGCGCGATCCCCGCTCCCTGGCCAAGCGCGCGGAAGCGTACCTGAAGGCCTCCGGCCTGGGCGACACCGCCTACTTCGGTCCTGAGCCCGAATTCTTCATCTTCGACTCGGTGCGTTGGGCCAACGACATGTCGGGTTCCTTCTTCAAGATCGAATCTGAGGAAGGCGCCTGGAACACCGGCAAGGAATACGAGCACGGCAACACCGGCTATCGTCCGACCGTCAAGGGTGGCTACTTCCCCGTGCCCCCGGTCGACAGCGGCCAGGACATGCGCTCGGAAATGTGCTTGATCCTGGAACAACTGGGCATCCCGGTTGAAGTCCACCACCACGAAGTGGCGAACGCGGGCCAGATGGAAATCGGCACCAAGTTCAGCTCCCTGGTCGAGCGCGCCGACTGGACCCAGCTGCAGAAGTACGTGATCCAGAACGTGGCCCATGCCTACGGCAAGACCGCCACCTTCATGCCCAAGCCCCTGGTCGGCGACAACGGCAGCGGCATGCACGTGCACCAGTCCGTGTGGAAGGACGGCAAGAACCTGTTCGCCGGTGACGGCTACGCTGGTCTGAGCGACTTCGCCCTGTACTACATCGGCGGCATCATCAAGCACGCCCGTGCCCTGAACGCCATCACCAACCCCGGCACGAACTCGTACAAGCGCCTGGTGCCTGGCTTCGAAGCCCCGGTGAAGCTGGCCTACTCGGCCAAGAACCGCTCGGCCTCGATCCGCATCCCCTACGTGGCCAACCCCAAGGGCCGCCGCGTCGAGGCTCGCTTCCCCGATCCTTCGGCCAACCCCTATCTGTGCTTCGCAGCGCTGCTGATGGCGGGTCTGGACGGCGTGGAAAACAAGATCCACCCGGGCGAAGCCGCCACCAAGGACCTGTACCACCTGCCGCCGGAAGAAGACGCACTGGTGCCCACCGTCTGCCACAGCCTGGACCAGGCCCTGGAAGCGCTGGACAAGGACCGTGCCTTCCTGACCAAGGGTGGCGTGTTCACCGATGCTTACATTGACGCCTACATCGACCTGAAGATGCAGGAAGTGACCCGCCTGCGCATGGCGACCCACCCGGTCGAGTTCGATATGTACTACGCACTGTGATGGCCGCCGGCCCTCAGCGTGCCGTGATGTGCGCTGCAGGCCGGGCTTTCACGAGCCGCAAGGCTCAACGCAAAGGACGGCCTCGGCCGTCCTTTTTCATGCCCGGCCCGGGTTCATTGGCTGTGGGTTGCGCAGGACAAGGCGGGATTCAGCGGGTTTGTGCGTTGACTGCGGACACAGCACATGGGCCACAATCGCGCCATGTTGATCCGATCCGCTTCGCCGATGACTTCGATCCGCAAGAGTGCCCGAGCCGGTCTGCCGAAATGGGCCGTTTGGAGTGCGGGCGCGCTCATCTCGGCCCTGGCCTCGGGTGCTCAGGCCCAGGGCACGGTCTACCGTTGCCCCGGCCCGCCGGTGCTCTACACCGATGCCTTGTCGGCCAAGGAAGCGTTGGAGAAGGGTTGCCGCACCATCGAGGGCTCGCCCATCACCGTGGTGCAGTCGCCCAAGCCCAAGGCGGGCACGGCAGGCACGGCCGGGGGCTCGCATGGTGAAGCCAGCGGCACGCCGGCGGCGCGCAGCAGCAGCGATGGCGGCAGGGTCGACCCGAGCCAGCAGCGCAGCCGTGACAACGAACGCCGCCGCGTGCTGGAAACCGAGCTGCGCGAGGCCGAGGAACGCCTGGCCACCACGCAGCGTGAATACGCCGGCGGCAACGCCGAGCGACGCGCCGACGAGCGCAACTACCAGCGCTACCTGGACCGCATGGCCGAGCTCAAGGCCAGCATCGCGCGCCAGGAGAGCGATGTCGCGGCGCTCAAACGCGAAATCAGCAAGCTGCCGTCCTGAGGCCCGGCGATCGTCGCCGGTCTGGGGCGCGCGCAGCGGCACCCAGGAGTTGTTCTCATGAGCCCCAGTGCTCCCACCCATTCCGTGCCTCTGACCGAGGCCGAGCGGACACCGCCGGTGTTCGATGCCCTGGACATGCTGGCCACCATGGTGGCCGTGGTCCGCCCGGACGGCGAATGCCTGTTCGCCAACACCGCGTTTGAAAACGTCATGGGCCTGTCGCGCCGCGCCGTGCAGCGCAGCAGTCTCTACGACTGGTTTGCCGAAGCCGGCCGCCTGCGCGACACGGTCGAGGGCGTGGCCCGCAACGCCTATTCCAGCAGCCGTTTCGATGCCTTGCTGCGCCGTGGCGTGCGCCCGCACGAGGTGCTGGTGCCGGTGCACGTGATCGTCTCGCAGCTGGAGGTCGGCTCGGCCGCGCCGCGCGGCGGCGATCTGGTTCTGATCGAGCTGATCGAGAACGCCCAGCAGACCCGCCAGGACCGCGAAGAACGCACGCTCGACCAGGTGCAGGCCACCAAGGAGCTGACCCGCAATCTGGCGCACGAAATCAAGAACCCGCTGGGCGGCATCCGCGGCGCCGCGCAGCTGCTGACCATGGAGCTGGCACCCACCGCGATGGGGGCCGAGCTCAGCGAGTACACCCAGGTCATCATCCATGAGGTCGATCGCCTGCAAAGCCTGGTCGACCGCCTGCTGGCCCCGCACCGCCATGCGCCGGTGGTGGCCGATGTCAACATCCACGAGGTTTGTGAGCGGGTGCGCGCCCTGGTGCTGGTCGAGCATCCGCGTGGCCTGTCGATCAAGCGCGATTACGACACCTCGCTGCCCGATTTCCGCGGTGACCGCGAGCAGCTGATCCAGGCCGTGCTCAACATCGTGCAGAACGCGGCCCAGGCCTTGCAGTCCCGCATGGCGGCCGGTGATGCCTGCATCACCTTGCGCACGCGGGTGGCCCGGCAGGTGACGATTGGTAAACAACGCTGGCGCTTGGCATTGGAATTGCATGTCGAGGACAACGGCCCCGGAATTCCGGCCGAGATTCGTGATCGCATCTTCTTTCCCCTGGTGTCGGGGCGAGAGGGCGGTTCCGGCCTCGGCCTGACGCTGGCCCAGACGATCGCCCAACAGCACCAAGGCATGATCGACTGTGAAAGTGAACCGGGCCGGACCGACTTTCGCATCACCTTGCCCTTGCCTTAGCCCTGGCCCATAGCTCTGGCATTTCCTAGAGGGACCCCGCCGCATGAAATCCATCTGGGTTGTCGACGACGATCATTCCATCCGCTTCGTGCTGGAGAAGGCCTTGAGCCGCGAGGGCCTGCCCGTCCGCACCTTCAGCAATGCCCGCGATCTGCTGGCCGCGCTGGAAGAGGACAGCCCGCAGGTGCTGGTGTCCGACATCCGCATGCCCGGAGGGTCAGGTCTTGACCTGCTCGCCAAGGTCAAGGCCCGCCTGCCGCATCTGCCCGTCATCATCATGACGGCTTACTCCGACCTCGACAGCGCCGTGGCGGCCTTCCAGGGCGGGGCGTTTGAATACTTGCCCAAACCCTTTGACCTGCCGCGTGCGGTCGAGCTGATCCGCCGCGCCCAAGAAGAAAGCCAGCGCGAGGCCGTGGCCGACGAGGCCGCCGCGCAAGTGCCCGAGATGCTGGGCCAGGCGCCCGCCATGCAGGACGTGTTCCGTGCCATTGGCCGCCTGAGCCAGAGCCATGTGACGGTGTTGATCACCGGCGAATCGGGCTCGGGCAAGGAGCTGGTTGCGCGCGCTTTGCACAAGCACAGCCCGCGCGCTGAGGGCCCCTTCGTCGCCATCAACACGGCGGCCATCCCGAAGGACTTGCTGGAGAGCGAACTCTTCGGCCACGAGCGCGGCGCCTTCACCGGCGCGCAGGCCACGCGGCGCGGGCGCTTCGAGCAGGCCGACGGTGGCACGCTCTTTCTCGATGAAATCGGCGACATGCCGCTGGAGCTGCAGACGCGGCTGCTGCGCGTGCTGTCCGACGGTCAGTTCTACCGTGTTGGCGGCCACAGCCCGCTGCGCGCCAATGTGCGCGTGATCGCCGCCACCCACCAGAACCTGGAATCGCGCGTGCGCCAGGGCGCCTTTCGGGAAGACCTGTTCCACCGCCTCAATGTGATCCGCCTGCGCCTGCCGCCGCTGCGCGAGCGGCGCGAGGACATCGGCGTGCTGGCGCGTTTTTTCCTGCAACGCAGCGCCACCGAGCTGGGCGTCGAAACCAAGCGCCTCAGCGAAGCCGCCCTGGCTCAGCTGCTGGCTTTTGACTTCCCCGGCAATGTGCGCCAGCTGGAGAACATCTGCCATTGGCTCAGCGTCATGGCACCCAGCCAAGTGGTGGAAGCCAAGGACTTGCCGCAGGAGCTGCTGCAGCCGGCTGCCTCGGCCGAGCTGACGCTGGAGCGCAGCGAGGACGCGCCGGCGAGCTCAGGCGAGGCTTCTGCTGCCGCCGCGCCTCAATCTGGGGCGCAAGTGCTGGCGGCCGTGCCCCTGCCTGGTGCAGCTGTGGCCAGCGAAGCCTGGGTGATGGAGATGGCCTGCGAGGCGCGCCGTTTGTTGGCTGCGGGCGAGCCCGAGGTTTGGGAGCTGCTGAGCCGCCGCTTCGAGGCCAGCCTGATCACCGCAGCGCTGGAGCTGACCCATGGTCGCCGCATCGAGGCAGCACAAAAACTGGGCATCGGCCGCAACACCATCACGCGCAAGATTCAGGAACTGAACCTGGACGTCTGAGGCCCATCCGGGCTGCGTGCAAGCCCTGGGTCGTCGCGGCAGCTGGCCTCACTACACTGCGGCGTCAAGACACGATGGAGCGCACGCAGCATGAGCCGAATTTTCCAATGGCGTGAGGTACCGGCCCAAGACAGGCAAGCGGTACAGACCGACGAGCGCCTGCCCTGGCCGCAGACCCTGGCCATGGGCTTGCAGCATGTGATCGCCATGTTCGGCGCCACCGTGCTGGCGCCCCTGCTGATGGGCTTCGACCCCAATGTCGCCATCCTGATGAGCGGCATCGGCACCCTGATCTTCTTCCTCATGGTGGGCGGCCGCGTGCCCAGCTATCTGGGATCGAGCTTTGCTTTCATCGGCGTGGTGATCGCCGCCACTGGCTACACCGGCGCGGGGCCTAACGCGAATATCGGACTGGCTCTGGGCGGCATCATCGCCTGCGGCGCGGTCTACTTTGCGATCGGCGCCCTGGTGTCCTGGCTGGGCACGGGCTGGATCGAGCGCCTGATGCCGCCGGTGGTGACCGGCGCCGTGGTGGCCGTGATCGGCCTGAACCTGGCTGCCATTCCGATCAAGAACATGGCGCCCACGGGCTTCGATGCCTGGATGCAAGGCGCCACCTTTTTGAGCGTAGCCCTGGTCGCGGTGTACAGCCGCGGCATGGCCCAGCGCCTGCTGATCTTGCTGGGTCTGCTGGCCGCCAGCTTGCTCTACGCGCTGCTGACCAACGGCCTGGGCCTGGGCAAGCCGATCGACCTGTCGGGCGTGGCGAGCGCCGCCTGGGTGGGCCTGCCGCGTTTTGCCAGCCCGGTCTTCGAGCCCCAGGCCCTGCTGCTGATCGTACCGGTGGTGGTGGTGCTGGTGGCCGAAAACCTCGGTCACCTGAAAGCCGTCAGCGCCATGACCGGCCGCAACCTCGACGCCGACATGGGCCGAGCCTTCATGGGCGACGGCCTGGCCACCATGGTCAGCGGTGCCGCCGGCGGCACCGGCGTGACCACCTATGCCGAGAACATCGGCGTCATGGCCGCCACTCGCATCTACTCGACCGCCATCTTCGTGATCGCCGGCCTGCTGGGCGTGCTGCTGGGCTTCAGCCCCAAATTCGGGGCGCTGATCCAGGCGATTCCGCTGGCGGTGATGGGCGGAGTCAGCATCGTTGTCTTCGGCCTGATCACCGTGGCCGGCGCCAAGATCTGGGTGGACAAGCGAGTGGACTTCAGCGACAGCCGCAACCTGCTGGTGGTCGCCATCACTCTGGTGCTGGGCACGGGCGACTACACCTTGAAGCTGGGCAGCTTTGCGCTGGGCGGCATCGGGACCGCCACCTTCGGCGCCATCCTGCTCTACGCCCTCCTGTCACTGGGACGCAAGGACTGAGTTACCTCAGGCTGCCGCCGCGCGCTTGTCGAGGTAGACGCCCAGGCCTTGGGCGTTGAGCTCGATGTCCATCTCCAGCAGGCCCAGCTGCGCCACCAGGCTTTGCGTGCAGCCGTGGGCATGCAGGCGCGGCAGGTAGATCGCCTCCAGCCCGGTTTTCAGAAAAGCGTGGCGCTCGGGGCTGGCGCCGAATGGCGCGGCATGGGCCAGGGCCACCATCTCGTCGATCTGCTCGCGCAGCAGCTGGCCCAGGCGCTGCACCTCGGCCACGCTGCCGCCGACGCGGCTGTAGTGGGTCAGGAACATCTGCGTGGGCTGCAGAGCCAGCAGGCGATCCATCGAGGCTCTCAGTGCCTCGGGCTCGAACTGCACCGGCGTGCTGGTCGGCAAGGCCCAAGCACCTTGCGGGGTGTCGAACTCGCGGTAGCTCAGGCCGAAGGTGTCGCCGGTGAAGCAGCCGCGGCTGTGCGCGTCCCAGATGCAGTGGTGGTGGCGCGCATGGCCGGGGGTGTCCAGCAAGAGCAGGGGGCGGCCGGCCAGGTGCAGAGTCTCGCCATCGCTGCTGGCCTGGGACCTCTCGGCCGGCACCGGCACGAGGCGGCCGTAGGAGCGCTGCATCTCGGCCTCGCCGTAGACCGCCTTGGCGCCCATGTAGAGCGCGGTCGGGTCGATCAGATGGCGCAGGCCGCGCGGGTGCACGACCAGGCGCGCCTGGGGCAGGGACTGCATCAGCTGGCCCACGCCGCCGGCATGGTCCAAATGCACATGAGTGGGGATCACCCAGTCCACCGCTTCCGGGCTCAGGCCCAGATCGCCCAGTGCCGCCAACAGGCGCGGCACCGCGTGGTTGGTGCCGGTGTCGATGAAGGCGGCGCGGCCGGCCTCCACCATCAGGTAGGCGGCGTCGAACTGCGGGCGCTGGAAACCGGTGTCGATGGCATAGATGCCATGGCCGAGGGGCTGGACAAAATCGTGCATGGCGGGTGTGTCTCCGGGCTCACTTCTAGAATCCGCCCACCTTAACTGATGTCGCGACGTTGCCATGGCCGTGCATGAAATCCTGAAGATGGGCGATTCGCGCCTGTTGCGCGTGGCCCAGCCGGTCACGAACTTCGGCACGCCCGAGCTGCGCAGCCTGATCGCCGACATGTTCGAGACCATGAAGGCCGCCAACGGCGCCGGCCTGGCCGCGCCGCAGATCGGTGTCGACCTGCGCCTGGTCATCTTTGGCTACCAGAGCAATGTGCGCTATCCGGACGCGCCGCCTGTGCCGCCGACCGTGCTGATCAACCCCGAGATCGAGCTGCTCGGCTCGGCCGATGAAGAGGGCTGGGAAGGCTGCCTCTCGGTGCCGGGCCTGCGCGGCGTGGTGCCGCGTCATGCGCGCCTGCGCTACCGCGGCTTTGACGCCGAAGGCCAGGCCTTCGAGCGCGAGGCCGAAGGCTTCCATGCCCGCGTGGTCCAGCATGAGTGCGACCACCTCGACGGCGTCCTCTATCCCATGCGGGTCAAGGATTTCAGCCGCTTTGGCTTCACCTCGGTGCTGTTCCCGGAGCTGGACCCGGCGGCAGACGACTGAGACGCTCCTTTCGGGCGCGTGGCCTGCACCTCGCACTTTGCTGTGGTGATTGTTTGTAAAGACGGTCCTCCGCGGCAGCAGACTGCGCGTTGAGCTGGGGTCACAGGAGCTTGTCATGAAAGTTGCCGCCCGAAATTTGTCTGCCACTGCTGCGCTGGCCTGGGCCTGGCGCAGCTGGCTGTGCTTGGCCTGCTTGGTGCTGGGCCTCAGCGCTTGGCAGCCGGCCCACGCCCAAGCCGCGCCAGGCGGTGACCCGCCGACGCGTGCCGGCCGGGTCTCCGAAGTCATTGGAGAGGCCTGGCTGTTCGACGCCGAGAACAAGGAATGGACGCGCATGACGCGCAACCAGACCATCTCCGAGGGCGACCGCCTGCGCACCGACGATCGCTCGCGCGTCAGCCTGCGGGTTGGCTCCAGTAGCTTCTGGCTCGATGAGCGCAGCGACCTGGAGATCAGCCAGCTCGACGAGGGCCGCGTGCTGCTGATGTTGGCCAAGGGTGATCTGGGGCTGCGCCTGCGTTCGCAGGAAGCGGTCAGCGAATACAAGGTGATGACCCGCGAGGGCCTGTTCTTCGCCGAGCGTGAGGGCTTGTACCGCGTCGAGCAGATGGACCGCGGCAGCCGTGGTTTTGCCTTGCAGGGCCGTTTGCGCTTTGAATCGAGCAAGGGCGAGGGCACGCTGCCGGTCTGGCTGCAGGACGGCGAGCAGGCCGAATTCTGGTGGGCCGGCGGCCCGCGCACCGAGCGTCAGCGTCTGCAGGGTGATGGCTTCATTGATTGGCTCAGCGCGCAAAGCCGGGCCGAGGGTGACAGCGTCAACCTGGGTCTGAGCCAGCGCTATGTCTCGCCCGAGATGACCGGCGCCGAAGACCTGGACCGCCATGGCCGCTGGGAACAGTCGCCTGAGTACGGTGCCGTCTGGTTCCCTTCCGTGGTCGTGGCCGACTGGGCGCCGTACCGCTACGGCCGCTGGGCCTGGACCCGTCACTGGGGCTGGAGCTGGGTGGACGATGCGCCCTGGGGCTTCGCACCTTTCCACTACGGCCGCTGGGTCAGCTGGAATGGCCGCTGGTGCTGGTCGCCGGGTCGCTATGTGGCGCGACCGGTCTATGCCCCGGCTTTGGTGGCATGGGTGGGTGGCCCGGCCGTGTCGGTGGGCATCAGCATCGGCGGCGTGCGCCCGCCGCGCCCGCATTACGGTTGGTACCCTCTGGCCCCGCGTGAGGTCTATGTGCCCGGCTTCCGCCACAGCCCCGGTTATGTGGCGCGGCTGAACAACCATTTCGACCGCGACCCGGTCACGGTGAACAAGCCGCGCAGCAACCGCGAGATCGGCGGCGCCATCAGCTATCTGCCCGGCTTAGGCGGCCCGGTGCGGGCCATGCCGGTGGCCGAGGCCGGCCCGGTGCGCAGCTTGCCGGCACCGCCCGCCCGCCAGGACCTGGCCGCCGTGCTGCCGCAGCGCCCGAACCCGGCACCGGGCCTGGACTCGGCCCAAGGCCGCAACCCGGCCGAGGTGCCCTGGCGCAACGACAACCTCGGCCAGCGCCGCCGCGAGATCCAGCGCGAGGCAGGGGCTGATCTGCCGGCCCGTGAGCCACGTGAGCCCCGTGAAGCAAGGGAAGGGCGTTTCAACGGCCCGCAGCGCAACGAGATGGGCAGCAGCCTGCCCAGCCGCGAGCCGGTGCCTGGTCAGAACGGCCCGGTGCAAGCCAACCCTTCGCCCTCGGCCGCGCCCGAGCTGCCCTGGCGCGGTGGTGCGGCGCGTGTGGAACGTGTGGAGCGTGAACGCGAGCGTGAACGAGCCAACCCCTCGCTTCCTCAGGTTCAGCCCGCTCAGTCGCCGGCCGCGCCCATGCCGCAGGCGCAGGTGCAGGGGCAAAGCGAGCCCGCGCCGCGGCCCTGGGCCGATCGCATCGGTGAGCGCGGGGACCGTGGCGATCGCGGTGAGCGTGCCGGCCCGCCAAGGCCCGAGCGCATGCCCGAGCGCCAGATCGAGCGCCCCCCGGAGCGCCCGATGGAACGCCAGATCGAGCGTCCCCGCTCGGCCGAGCCTGCGGCTTTGCCGCAGCGGGCGCCGCAGGCCGCCCCGCCGCAGCCGGCGCCGCGCAGCGAGCCGCAAGGTCCGCAGCGTGGCCATCAGGACGGGCCGCCGCGTCGCAACGGCGATCGCCGCGATATGGAGCGCTGAGCGCCGCCGCCCTCCGCCGTCTCAGACCAAGCGCTGCCGCCCTCCCGGGCGCAGCGCTTTTCTTTTTTCGTTTCAGCGGGCGCTCAGAGCAGGGGCAGCAACACCGGCCAGACCTGGTCCAGCATCAGCGGATGGGCCTTGGCCAGGGGGTGGATGCGGTCGGGCTGGAACCAGGCCTCGGCATCGGGCTTTTCGGCGAAGCCGGCCAGCAGGAAAGGCGTCAAGGCGATTTTCTCGGCCTTGGCCACCTCGGGGAACAGGCTCGCAAATTCGCGCGCATAGCTGGCGCCGTAATTGGGCGGCACCTGCATGCCCACCAGCTGCACCTTGGCGCCGGCGGCCTTGCCGGCGCGCACCATGGCCAGCAGGTTCTCGCGGCTGCTGGCCAGGGGCAGGCCGCGCAGGGCGTCGTTGCCGCCCAGCTCGATGATCAGCACGGCCGGCTTGTGCAGCTTGAGCAAGGGCTCGAGGCGCGCGCGGCCGCCGGCCGTGGTTTCGCCGCTGATGCTGGCATTGACGACCTGGTAGCGCCGGCCTTGCGGCAGCTTGTGGCCGGCCAGCTTTTGCTCCAGCAGGGCCACCCAGCCCTGACCGCGGGCCAGGCCGTACTCGGCCGAGAGGCTGTCGCCCAGCACCAGCAGCTTGCGCTCGGAAGCCGCCGGAGCTGTGGCTTGGGCCTGGGCGATCGCCGACCCTGCGAAAACCAGGCCAAGGATGCAGGCGCTACAGTGCAGGGCTTGCTTCAGCACGCTGCGCCGTGCGGGGGCCGCGGGCGTCTTCGTCCAGTCCTTTGTCATTCCTTGGGGTTCTTCCGTCATGTCCGAAATTCTTGTGGAAGTCGATCACATCAACAAACGGGTGCGTGATGCGACCGGTGAGCTGGGCATTCTGCATGACATCAGCTTTTCGCTCCGGGCGAGGGAATCGGTGGCCATCGTCGGTGCCTCGGGCTCAGGCAAGAGCACCTTGCTGGCCATCCTGGCCGGCCTGGACACGCCCAGCAGCGGCACGGTGCGCTTGCGTGGCCAGGATCTGTTTGTGCTGGATGAAGACCAGCGCGCCGCGGTGCGCGGCGCCGAGCTCGGCTTTGTGTTCCAGAGCTTCCAGCTCCTGCCGAACCTGACGGCGCTGGAGAACGTGATGCTGCCGCTGGAGCTGCGGGGCGATCCGCAGGCGCGCAGTCTGGCCACGCAGATGCTGGGTCGGGTGGGGCTGTCCGAGCGATTGGGACATTACCCGCGCGTGCTCTCGGGGGGAGAGCAGCAGCGCGTGGCGCTGGCGCGCGCCTTTGTGCAGCGGCCCGCCCTGCTGCTGGCCGACGAGCCCACCGGCAGCCTCGATTTCGCGACCGGTGCGGCGGTGATGGAGCTGATGTTCGAGCTGAACCGGGAAGCCGGCACCACCCTGGTGCTCGTCACCCACGATCTGGCGATTGCGCAGCGCTGCCAGCGGCAGTTGCGCATCGAAGCCGGCCGCTTGCTCGAGCAGACCGGTCAGCATGCGGCAGAACCTGCAGCAGCAGCCGTTTAGCGGCGGTTGCGCGCACGCTGGCGCAGCCGCCGCCAGCGTTCGCCGCGGATCACGGCCCACCAGCCGATGTACACGATGAAATAGGCCGCAGCTCCGAGCGTGAGTCCGGCCAGGGGCAGGCCGATCAGCAGCGGCTCTCCCAGGGCCTGCACCCAGGCCCAAGCCGAGGGCAGCCAGCTGGAAGGCTCGCTCCAGGTGATGGCCAGCATCTCCGGCGTGGCGATCGGCCCGTTGTGCCCCGAGGCCAGGCGGCCCAGCGCGATGGCCAGGCTCCAGATCGGCACCAAGGTGAAGGGATTGGTCAGCCAGGTGGCCGCAATGGCTGCGGCCACATTGGCGCGGCAGATGATGGCCAGCACAGCCGCGAGCACCATCTGGGTTGGCAAGGGGATGACGCCGATGGCCAGGCCCACGGCCACGCCGAGGGCCACGCGGCGCCGGTGTGCGACCCACAGCCAGGGACGTGGTGCTAGGTAGTGGCCCAGCCAGCGCAGACCCGGCGTATCGGCCAGGGTGTCCGGGTGGGGCAGGATGCGGCGGGCGAGGCGGGAGGCAGGCAAGCGAGAACCTCGGCGGGCGGGCAGGGTGGGTGGCGTGTTTCGCTCATGAAAAACCCGCGGACGCCGAAGGGCGTTGCGCGGGTTCTGATCCTGCAGGTCTTGGTGCGGACCTCAGGCGCTGCGGGCCGAGAAGCCGCCGCCCAAACTCAGGGTTTGAGCGCGCGGCCGCGGGCGCGCAGCGCAATGGCACATCAGTTGGCGAACTTGTAGTCGGTCTTGGCCTTGCTCTTCAGCTCTTGCTGGAAGGCGCCGACCTTCTGCTGTTGCAGGCGTTGCAGGATCTGAGCCTTGACGTCGTCGAAGGCCGGGAACTGGGCTTCGCGGGTGTCTTCGACCTTGATGATGTGGAAACCGTACTGGGTCTTGACCGGCGCGTCGGTCATTTCGCCCTTCTTCAGCTTGGTGATGGCTTCGGCGAACTCAGGGACATAGCTGCTGGGCTTGGCGAAGTCCAGGTCGCCACCATTGGCGGCCGAGCCGGTGTCCTTGGAGTTCTTGCTGGCCAGTTCTTCGAACTTGGCGCCGCCCTTGATCTGGGCGATCAGGGCCTTGGCGTCGTCTTCCTTCTCGACCAGGATGTGGCGGGCGCGCACTTCTTCGCCGCTGTTCTGGGCCTTGAATTTCTCGTACTCGGCCTTGGCGTCGGCTTCGGTGACGGGGTTCTTCTTGGCGTAGTCGGCGAACAGTTCGCGGATCAGGATGCTCTGACGGGCCAGTTCCATCTGGGCCTTGTAGTCGGCGCTGGCCGGGATGCCGCGCTTCTCGGCTTCCTGCATGAAGATCTCGCGCAGCACGACTTCATCCTTGACCTGGGTTTCCAGCTCCGGCGTGCGGGGCTGTTGGCCGCTCTTGGTGACTTGGCCGATCAGCTGCTCGGCGCGTGCCTTGGGCACGGCTTTGCCGTTCACGATGGCGAGGTTCTGCGCGCTGGCCGACATGGGCAGGAGCGCAGCGGACAGGGCCGCGACGGAGGCGGCAAGCACAAACTTCTTCATGGGTAGGGCTTTAGGCTAAAAAAATGCGCCGTATCGGCGCTGATCGATTGTGTGAAGAATCAGTTTTCTTGGGGTGTGCTGGCGTCGATCGCCAGCGCATGGATGCCTTGCTGCATCAACTCACCCAACGAATGATATACGAGCCGATGGCGCGCCACGCGGCCCAGGCCGGCGAAGCGGCTGCTGCAGATGCGCACGGAGTAATGCCCACCTTCCCGGGCACCGGCGTGGCCGGCATGGAGGTGGCTGTCATCCTGCACCTCGAGCGATTCGGGGCTGAGGGCGGCTTGCAGCCGGGCATGGATTTCCTGGCTCAGGGCGGGGTGACTCATGCCTGGGGTCCTTGGGCTTCCTGGGCCGTGGGCTTCTCGTCGGCCTTGTCTTCGGCCGGCGGCTCGGGCAGGTGGCGGCTCAGATAGACGCCCTGGGCGACGGTGAACACCAGGATCAATCCGGTGACGCCGAAGACCTTGAAGTCGGCCCAGGTCGAGGTCGTGAAGTTGTAGGCCACGTAGAGATTGGCAATACCGAGGGTGGCGAAAAACAGCACCCAGGCACGGTTCAGGTTCTGCCAGGCGAAGGCCGGCAGCTCCAGCTCGGCGCCCAGCATCTTCTGGATCAGGTTCTTCTTGAAGAACTGGGCCGAGCCCCAGAACACCAGGGCCATGCCCCAGTACAGGCCGGTGGGCTTCCACTTGATGAAGGTTTCGTTGTGGAACCAGATGGTCGCCCCGCCCAGCACCACGACCAGGGCCAGGCTGATCCAGAGCATCAGGTCGATCTTCTTGCCGCGCAGCTTGAGCAGCAGGGCCTGGGTCAGCGTGGCCACCATCACCACCAGGGTGGCCAGCAGCACGGCGGCCTCTTCGGTGCCGACCTTGCCGCCCGACACCATGAAACCGAAATGCTCGGTGGCAAAGGCCGCGGCCCAGTCCTTGTGGGCCTCTGCGTATTTGAAGGTGGCAAAGAACAGGATCAGCGGCAGAAAGTCGAGCAGGAGCTTCATGTGCAAGAGCGGCGGGGCGGTGGGCCTCGCGGGGAATTCGTCAACAAGCAGCCGCGAAGGGAGTCCTCAAGGCTTGGGCGCGAAGTCTATCGCGGCCGAGTTGATGCAAAAGCGTTCGCCCGTGGGTTCAGGGCCGTCCGGGAAGACATGGCCCAGGTGGGAGCCGCAGTTGTTGCAGCGCACTTCGATGCGCACCATGCCGTGGCTGTGGTCGACGATGCGCTCGATCAGCTCCGAGTTGACCGGCGCCCAGTAGCTGGGCCAGCCGCAGCCGGCATCGAACTTGGTCTCGGGCGCGAACAGCGCTTCGCCACAGCCGACGCAGCGGTAGAGGCCGTTCTTCTCGAAATGGTCCCAGTACTTGCCGGTGAAGGCGCGTTCGGTGCCGGCCTGGCGGGCCACCTGGTATTGCATCGGGTCGAGTTGGGCGCGCCATTCGGCCTCGCTCTTCTGCACCGGGTACTGTTTTTTTGGGTCGTTCATGATGAACAGGACACTTCCAGGGTGTGGGCCCAATCGGGCGGGAAGGCCGCGTCGCTGGCCTGCGTGGGCTCGTCAAACGGCCGCTGCAGCACCTGCAGCAGGCGCTGGGTCTCGGAGAAATTGCCGACCTGGGCGGCGCGGATGGCGCCCTCGGCCAGATGGTTGCGCAGCACCACGGCCGGGTTGACGGCGCGCATGGCCGCCTGACGCGCGCCATCCTGGCTGGCCTCGGCCTGCAGGCGGCTGCGGTAGCGCTGGGCCCAGGCGTAGAAGGCCTCGCGGTCCAGGAACAGGTCACGCAAGGCGCCGGGGTCATCGTGCACGCCGAACTGGCTGAGCCGGCGGTGCGCGATGGTGTAGTCCACCTGGGTGGCGGCCAGCAGGCGCAGCCAGTCGTCGATCAGGGCGGTGTCTTCGGCCTGCGCGCTGTGCAGGCCCAGCTTGGCCCGCATCAGGGCGATGAAGCGCTCGCTGAAGGCCTGCTTGTAGGGCTCGATCGCATCGAGTGCGCGCTCGCTGGCGGCCTCGGGGTCTTCGCCCTCGTTCTGGATCAAGGGCAGCAGGGCCTGGGCCAGGGCATGCAGGTTCCAGAAGGCCACGCTGGGCTGGCGGGCAAAGGCATAACGGCCTTGGTGGTCGGAGTGATTGCAGATGTGGCCGGGGTTGAAGCCGTCGAGGAAGCCGAAGGGGCCGTAGTCGATGGTCAGACCCAGCATGGACATATTGTCCGTGTTCATCACCCCGTGGCAGAAGCCCACGGCCTGCCAATGGGCGAGCAGGCTGCCGGTCTGGCGCGCCACCTGCTCCAGCAGGGCGAGGTAGGGCGCGTCCGATTCGAGGCAGGCCGGCGCGTGCTCGGCGATGAAGTGATCGGCCAGCTGGCGCAGCTGCGCCGGCTTCTGGTGGTGAGCAAAGTGCTCGAAATGGCCAAAGCGCAGAAAGCTCGGTGCCACTCGGGTGACGATGGCGGCAGTCTCCAGGCTCTCACGCCGCACCGGCAGGGCCGAGGCACTCAGCGCCAGGGCGCGGGTGCTGGGGATGCCCAGCGCGTGCATGGCCTCGGAACAGAGGAACTCGCGGATCGAGGAGCGCAGCACGGCGCGGCCATCGCCTCGGCGCGAGTAGGGCGTGAGGCCGGCGCCCTTGAGTTGCAGCTCCAGGCTGCCGCTGGGTGTGCGGATTTCGCCCAGCAAATGGGCGCGGCCATCGCCGAGCTGACCGGCCCAGACACCGAACTGGTGGCCGCTGTAGACGCTGGCCAGGCTGCGCATGCCGGGCCAGGCGGCATTGCCGCTGAGCACCTGCAAGGCGTTCCAGTCTTCACGCTGCCACCAGTTCTCGGGCCAGCCGAGCTCGGCCGCGCAGCTGGCGCTGTGCGCCACCCAGACCGGTTGCGGCATGCCTTGCGGCGGCAGCTCGGTGAAGAAGGCCGGGCCCAGGCTGGCAAAACGGTTCCGCCAGTGTTCGGCCTGGGGCGGCGAGGCGCTTGGAAAACTCATGGGCTCAGTGTAGCCAGCCACCCCTGGCCTCAGGGTCTGTGGGGCTGCTGGAGCGGCGCTGCCAGCGGCCGCTCGGCCCTCGCACAGCCAGCCCCCTGGCCGAGGGGCTGGCGCTGCCTGTCCACGCCTGGGTGGACCCTATACTTTGCCGGCTTTGCCCATCCCGCCCGGCCCAGCTTGTCGCCCCGGGTGATCGCCTTTGTTCTCTGACCGCGCTCTTGCCGCCACTGCCCATGTCCACGCCCAAGCTGATTGCCACCAGTCTGTTGACCGCTTGCCTGCTCGCAGCCTGTGGTGGAGAGAGTTATGACAGCCTGATGGCCTCGGCCAAGACCTCGATCGGCAAGGGCGACAGCAAGACCGCCATCATCCAGCTCAAAAACGCCTTGCAGAAGTCGCCCGAGTCCGGTGAGGCTCGTTTCATGCTGGGCAAGGCCTTCCTCGATGTCGGCGACAGCCGCTCGGCCGAGGTCGAGCTGGGTAAGGCGATCGCGTTGAAGTTCGCGGCCGACCAGGTCGTTCCCCTGATGGCCCGCGCCCAGGTGGCCAATGAAGCGTTCAAGGCGTTGATCGAACAGCAGGGCAACACCAAGCTCGGCGATCCCAAGTCACAAGCCGATCTGCTGACCTCGCTGGCCATCGCTTTTGAGTCGACCGGTGCTTCGGACAAGGCCCATGCGGCCATTGCCGAAGCTCTGCAGCTGCAGCCCGAGTACCCGCCCACGCAGACCCTGCAAGTGCGCATGAAGGCGCGCGATGGCGACTTCACCGGGGCCCTGCAGATGATCGACAGCCTTTTGCAGCGCGACCCCAAGCTGGCCGAGGTCTGGCGGCTCAAGGGTGACATCCTGATGGTCAACCGGCGGGTCGAGGGCGCCCAGGCGCTCGCCGCGGCGGCCAGTGCCGGCGTGGCCGGCGCCAGTTCGGCGCCGGAGGCTGGCAGCGCGTTGACCGGCACGGCCAAGACTGCAGTCGACGCCTACCGCGAGGCCATCAAATTGCAGCCCGGCGATGCCGCGGCCCACACCGGCCTGCTCAATTTCTGGCTGGACAACGGCGACCTGCCGGCCGCCACCGAGCAGCTGGCTGCACTCAAGAAGGTGCTGCCCAGCCACCCGCAAACCGTGTACTTCGAAGCCCTGCTGAGCTTCCGCCAGCGCGATTTCAACCGCGCCCGCGAGCTCAGCCAGCAGCTGCTCAAGCAGGCGCCCGAGAACCCCCTGGCCCTGCAGCTGGCCGGCGCGGTCGAGTTTGAGCTCAAGGGCTATGTGCAGGCCGAAGAGCATCTGGGCAAGGCTCTCAAGCTGGCGCCCAATCTGGGCATCGCCCGCCGCATGCTGACCCAGGTCTACCTGCTGACCGGCCGGCCCGCGCGCGCCGTGGCCGTGATCTCGCCGCTGCTGCAAAACGGCAATGTGGTGGACGCCCAGCTCTTCTCCCTGGCCGGCGAGGCCTACCGCCAGAACGGCGATGACAAAAAGGCCGCGGCCTTCTTTGCCCAAGCCGCCAAGCTCAACCCCGGCGATATGCGCAGCCGCACCCAGCTCGCCCTGGGCAAGGCCGGCACGGCCTCGCCCGAAGAGGTGCTGGCCGAGCTCAAGACCATTTCCGATGCCGACCCCAGCACCGTGGCCGATGTGGCCTTGATCCGTGCGCATCTGCAGCGCCGCGATCTCGACAAGGCCCTGTCCGCGATCGAGGTGCTGGAGCGCAAGCAGCCCAACAAACCCATGGCTCACAATCTGCGCGGCCTGGTCTACCTGGCCCGCCGCGATGTGCCGGCCGCGCGCAAGAGCCTGGAACAAGCCCTGAAGGTGGACGCCACTTTCTACCCGGCCGCCGCCTTGCTGGCCTCGCTGGATCTGAACGACAAGCAGCCCGCGGCGGCCAAGAAGCGCTTCGAGGCCTTGCTGGTGGCTCAGCCTGACAACGTCAACGCCCAACTGGCCCTGGCCGAGCTGCATGAGCAGGCCGGCGGCACCAAGGCCGAGGTCGAGGCCATGATCACCAAGGCCATCACCACCAAGCCCAATGCCCCCGCAGCGCGCGTGGCACTGATCGATTTCCAGCTGAAGTCGCAGAACCTCAAGGCCGCGTTGAGCGCTGCCGAGCAGGGCGTGGCTGCCTTGCCGGAGAGCCCCGAGCTGATGGAGGCTCAGGGTCGCGCGCGCGCCCTGGCAGGCGAATACCAGCAGGCGCTGGAGTCCTTCAATGCCCTGGCCCGTGCCCAGCCGCGCTCGCCGCTGCCGTCCCTTCGTCTGGCCGAGGTCTATGTGGCCTTGAAGAAATACCCCACGGCCATCGGCCACCTCAAGCGTGCGCTGGAGCTGGCCCCCGACAACCTGGTCGTGCAACGCCGTCTGGGCGAGGTGCAGCTGAGCAATGGCGAGGTCAAGGAGGCGCTCGCCACCGCCGCCGCCCTGCAAAAGCGCGCGCCGGGCTCGCCCCTGGGCTACAGCCTGGAAGGCGATGTCCAGGCCCAGCAGAAAGCCTGGGCGCCGGCCGCCGCCGCCATGCGCCGCAGCCTGGACAAGGCGCCCGACAGCACCATCGCCAGCAAGCTGCACTACGTGCTGAGCGCTGCCGGCAACAAGGCCGAGGCCGACAAGCACACGGCCGACTGGATCAAGGCCCATCCGGACGATGCCGAGTTTCTGTTCTACATCGGTGGTGTCGAGCTGACCCAGGGCCAGCTGCAGGCAGCCGAAGCGCGCTTTGCCGCGGTGCAGAAGCTGCAGCCCGAAAACCCGGCCGTGCTCAACAACCTGGCCTGGCTGGGCATGAAGCTCAACAAGCCCGGCGCCTTGGCCCTGGCCGAGAAGGCGGTGCAGCTGGCGCCCAAACAGGCGCCTTTCCTGGACACCTTGTCCTCGGTGCTGGAGGCGGAGAACAAGCTGCCGCGCGCCATCGAGGTGCAGACCCAGGCCCTGGAGCTGCAGCCGCAGAACCACGAGCTGCGTCTGCGTCTGGCCAAGCTCTACCTCAAGTCGGGTGACAAGCGCCTGGCCGCGGCCGAGCTGAACCGCCTGGCCACGGTGGGCAAGCAGTACGGCAACCAGGCTGAAGTGCAGCAGCTGCTGCGCGGGCTCTGAAGCGCTTTATTTGGAGTTGCCTGGCGATGGTGCCAGCCAGGCCAGCAGCTGCCGGCTGACCGCCGGGCTGCTGAGCAGCTGCAGGTGACCGGTGCGATAGGCGATGTGGCGCGCCTCGGGCGCGAAGTTCAGGCGCTGGGTGGGGTCCTCATGCTCGCCCAGGGCGCTGCGCAGAGGCACCAGGCCATCGCCGAGCAGGCGGTCGGCCATGGGGCTGCGTTTGGCGGCCGTGGTGCCGGCCAGCGCGTAGCAGGCGATTCCTTCTGGCAAGGGCATGGGTCGATGCGGCGCATGGCCGGCGGCAAAGCGGTCGCGGCCCTGCCAGTCGGCGTCCTGCACCAGGCCGTGGCGCAGATCGGTGATGCCGGCGCTGCGCAGCTGGCCCAGGCGGGCCAGCGGGGCGCTGTGGCGGTTGCTGCCCAGCAGCAGGTCCACCCAGTGCCCGGCCCGCTCCATCGGCGCGCCCTGGTGCGGCGAGCCCAGGCAGACCAGGCTGTGAACACGCTCGCGCCATCCCAGACCTTGGTCTTGTGCCAGCTTCACCGCGCTGCGCGCCACCAGGCCGCCCATGCTGTGGCCGACGAGGGTGATGCGGGTCACCGGCACCGGCCAGGCGTCCACGGTCTGCTGCAGCAGCTGTGCCAGGTCGCGGCCGTTCTCCGAGATATGGCGGCCCGAGTTGTAGCGCAGGTAGAGCCGGTTTGCGCCCAGGGAGCGGGCCAGCATCTCGCCGTGGTCATGGGCTTGGCCGGCCTTGTTCTCGCTGCGCCATTGCAGATCGTTCATGCACAGGCCGTGGATCAGCAGCAGCAGGTGGCCCGTGGGCGCCGCGCTGAGCGCATCGGGGTTCTGCACCGTCATGGCCAGGGCCAGCGGGTTGCCACTCTCGGCCAGATGGTCGCCCATCACGCCGTTGAGTGCGGCCAGCAGGGCCAGGCGCTGGGGTGAGGGCTCGCGGGCCTCTTGCGATTCATCGGCCGGCCAGGTGGCCAGCAACTGGTCGACACCTCGGCCCAGCAGGCGTGTGCTGCCGCGGATGCTGCGGTAGACCAGGCCGGTCAGGCCGGCGCTGCGGGTTTTTTCTTCCTCGCGGCGGCCCTGCAATCCCAGCCGTGACCAGACGGCCTGATGCATGCCCTCGACGATGTCGGTCATGCCCAGCGTGCCCTGGGTGGCCAGCTGGGCCAGGCCGCGCAGCTCGCGGGCGCTCAGCAAATGGGTGGCCTTGCGGCGTGTGGGCTTGGGCATGGCAGCAGGCGGGCGGATGACAAGAGATCGCGCCGCGCCCGCGCATTGTGGGCGGCCCCGCCCGGCCGTGCCTAGGCTCAGCTCACCAGATTGGCCAGGAAGAGCAGGGCAATGACCAGCGAGGTCACACACACATTGAGCGTGGCCAGCAGCGAGGACCGCAGCAGCGTGCTCCACCAGCGCGTGCGATAGACGCGCTGGATGGCGACCAGGGCGTAGCCCATGCTGGCGAATGTGGCGGTCAGTTGCAGTCCCTCCACCGGAACCAGCATCAGCAGCAGCATGGCGAACCAGAAGGCATGCAGATGCAGGGCAAAGACCAGGTGCTCGGTGTAGCGCAGGCGCTTGTCGATGAAGATCAGCTTCAGCCACAGGGCAAAGGCCGGCAGCAGCAGGAACATCGTCAGGCCGAGGTTGTTGAGGCTGCGCGTGACCACATGCAGGATTTCCTGCTTCAGGTGCCCGCGGCCCTGGGCCAGGCGTTTCTCGAGGCGCTTGCACATGGATACGGGCAGGCCCTCGCAGAAGAACTTCTGGTTCTTGATGCCAAAGCGCAGGCCGGCCAAGCCACCGACCTGGAAGTTCTGGTCGTCGCCCGGGTCCAGCTCCACCACGGCGCCGCGCGCTGCCGAGGCCGGCGCCGATGCGGGAACGCCTGCCAGCAGAGCCAAGGATGTCGGCGCTGAGGATGCCGGCGCCGATGCCGCGACGACGACGGCTGCCGCTTCTTCTCGGGCGTCCTCCTCGGCTTGCGCCTCCAGCTTGGGCGCCGTCACCAGGCGCAGGGCCAGCAAGGCCAGCACGCTGATGGTCAGGTATAGGCGCAGGGGCAGCACATAGCGGCGGCGGCGGCCTTTCAGATACTCCAGCGTCAGCTGCCCGGGTAGGAGCAGCAGGCGCCAGAGCGTGCGCCAGAGTGCGCCTTCCATCGAGATGTAGGCACCACCGAGCTGCTGGGTGAATTCGCCCAGGGTCGGCGCGCGCACCCGCGATTCCTGCCCGCATTCACCGCAGTAGTTCGGCCGTGGCTCGGCGAAACGGCTGCCGCAGTTGGGGCAAAGCGCCGGATCGCTGGGGATGTCGGGGTGCAGGACGGCGGCAAGAAAGCGAGGGGGACGCAGTGAAAGACGCATAGGTGTCGATTCTGGAAGGCCGCGCATATTAGGCGCAAGCCGGCCGACTCGGGCTAACCCTGATCCGGATGCGACAGCCCTGCCGGGTGCATCTGCCTAGAATCGAACGATCGTTCTTTTTTGGGGTGAACGGGTGAACGGGTGAATTGCGAATCGTGAATCGTGAAACACAGACCTTGTCCACGAGCCGTCGGCCCCTTCACCCGTTCACTTGTTCACCTGTTCACCTGTTCACCCACAGGCCACCCACCATTCGCCACGCACGCCCATGTCCACCCTCTACGAAGTCCGCGGCAGCAGCGCTGTCATCACCCTGAACAATCCGCCGGTCAACGGCCTGGGCCTGGCGACACGCCAGGCCATCGTCGCTGCCATCGAGCGGGCCGAGGCCGACCCGGTCGTCACGGCCGTGGTGATGACGGGCGCCGGCGCGGCCTTCTCGGGCGGGGCCGACATCAAGGAGTTCGGTAGCCCCAAGGCCATGAGCGAGCCCAATCTGCCCAGCGTGGTGGCCTTGGTCGAAGCCTGCAGCAAGCCGGTGGTGGCGGCCGTGCACAGCGTCTGCATGGGGGGTGGTCTGGAACTGGCTCTGAGCTGCCACTACCGTGTGGTGGCCGCCGGCACCAAGGTCGCCTTGCCCGAGGTGAAACTGGGCCTGCTGCCCGGCGCCGGCGGCACGCAGCGCCTGCCGCGCGCCCTCGGTGTCGAGGCGGCGCTGAACCTGATCGTCAGCGGCGAGATCGTGGCGGCCGAACTGCTGGCCCAGGTGCCGGGGCAAAAGCTGTTTGACCGGGTGGTGGCTGGCGAGGTGCTGGAGGCGGCCCTGGCGTTTGCAGCCGAAGTCGCTGCGCAGCGCCCGCTGCCGCGCGTGCGCGATCTGCCGGCCACGCATGCCAACCCTGAGGCCTTTTTCCAGTTCGCCCGAAACATGGTGGCCGCGCAGAGCCGCAATTTCCCCGCGCCTCTGCGCTGCCTGGAGGCGGTGGCCGCGGCCGTGAACCTGCCATTCGAGCAAGGCCTGCGCGCCGAGCGGGAGGGCTTTGCGGCCTTGATGATCACGCCCGAGTCCAAGGCCTTGCGCCATGCTTTTGTGGCCGAGCGGGCGGCGTCCAAGATCGCCGATTTGCCGCCCGGCACGCCGCTGCGCGAGATCCGCCAGGTGGCGGTGATCGGCGCCGGCACCATGGGCAGCGGCATCGCCATGAATTTCCTCAACGCTGGCCTGCCCGTCGTGCTTGTGGAAAGCCAGGCCGAGGCGCTGGAGCGCGGCCTGGCCCGCATCCGTGGCGCTTACGAGGCGCAGCTGAGCAAGGGCAAGCTCAAGCAGGACAAGCTGGACGCGCGCCTGGCCCTGCTGCGCGGCAGCCTGAGCTATGCCGACATCGCCGAGGCCGATCTGGTGATCGAAGCGGTGTTCGAGGATCTGGACGTCAAGCGCCAGGTCTTCGAGCAGATCGACGCGGCGGCCAAGCCCGGTGCCATCCTGGCCTCCAACACCTCGACCCTGGACATCAACACCATCGCCGGTTTCACCCGACGCCCGCAAGATGTGCTGGGCCTGCATTTCTTCAGCCCGGCCCAGGTGATGAAGCTGCTGGAGGTGGTGCGCGGCGCGGCCACCGGCCACGATGTGCTGGCCACCGCCATGGCCCTGGCCAAGAAGATCCGCAAGACGGCGGTGGTGGCCGGTGTCTGCGACGGCTTCATCGGCAACCGCATGATCGAGCAGTATGCGCGCCAGGCCGGTTTTCTGCTGGACGAGGGCTGCTCGCCCGAACAGGTGGACCGCGCGGCCGAGGCCTTTGGCTTCGCCATGGGCCCCTTCCGCATGAACGATCTGGCCGGCAACGACATCAGCTGGGCCATCCGTAAGCGCCGCGCGATCGAGCGGCCCGAGCAGCGCTATTCGCAAAGCGCCGACCGCCTGTGCGAGCGCGGCCGCTTCGGCCAGAAGACCCAAGCCGGCTGGTACGACTACCGGCCCGGCCGGCGCGAGGCCCTGCCTTCGCCCGAGGTGGCGGCCCTGCTGGCCGAGCACCGCGCCGCCCTGGGCCTGCAGCCGCGCCAGATCCGCGATGAAGAGATCGTCGAGCGCCTGGTGCTGGCCCTGGTCAACGAGGGCGCCCGCCTGCTGGAGGAGGGCATCGCCCAGCGCGCCTCGGACATCGACATGGTCTACCTCAGCGGCTATGGCTTCCCGCTCTGGCGCGGCGGCCCCATGTGCTATGCCGACAGCCTGGGCCTCTTCAATGTGCTGCAGGCCATGAAGCGCCTGGCACGCAACCCCATGGACGATGCGGCCTTCTGGGAGCCCGCGCCCCTGCTGCAGCGTCTGGTGGCCCAGGGCAAGAGCTTCAACGGATGAACCTCCCTCCCGCCTCGACCCCTCATCTGAAGAATTCGGAGCTGAATTGCCATGAGCCACGCCCTGATTGTGTCCACCGCCCGCACCCCTCTGGCCAAGAGCTGGAAGGGCGCTTTCAATATGACCCACGGCGCCACCCTGGGCGGCCATGTGGTGCAGGCCGCGGTGGCCCGCGCCGGCCTCGCGCCCGAGCGGGTCGAGGATGTGCTGATGGGTTGCGCCTTCCCCGAGGGCACGACCGGCGGCAATATCGCCCGCCAGATCGCCCTGCGCGCCGGCCTGCCGGTCAGCGTCAGCGGCATGACGGTCAACCGCTTTTGCTCCAGCGGCCTGCAAAGCATTGCCCTGGCGGCCCAGCGCATCATGGCCGGCGAGGGCGAGGTGTTTGTCGCCGGCGGGGTGGAGAGCATCTCCTGCGTGCAAAACGAGATGAACCGCCACATGGCGCATGAGCCCTGGCTGCAACAGCACAAGCCCGAGCTCTACTGGAGCATGCTGCAGACGGCCGAAACCGTGGCCCAGCGCTACAGCATCAGCCGCGAGCGCATGGACCAGTACGGCGCGCAAAGCCAGCAGCGCGCCTGCGCCGCCCAGGCGGCCGGGCGCTTTGCCGAGGAGATCGCCCCCATCACCGTGCAGATGGGCGTGGTCGACAAGCTGCGCGGCCTGAGCACGCGGGAAGTGACGGTCAGCCACGACGAAGGCCTGCGCGAAGGCACCACCTATGAGGGCATCAAGGACCTGCGCAGCGCGCTGCCCGGCGGCCTGGTCTCGGCCGGCAATGCCAGCCAGTTCTCGGACGGCGCCGGCGCCTGCGTGCTGGTCAGCGAAGCCCTGGCCGCGCGCGAAGGCCTGCAGCCCCTCGGCCGCTTCCTCGGCTTTGCCGTGGCCGGCTGCGAGCCCGATGAAATGGGCATCGGCCCGGTCTTCGCCGTGCCCAAGGTCTTGCAGCGCCTGGGCCTGACGGTGGACGACATCGACCTCTGGGAGCTGAACGAGGCCTTTGCCGTGCAGGTGCTGTACTGCGCCGATCGACTGGGCATTCCGCAGGAGCGGCTCAATGTCAATGGCGGCGCGATTGCCCTGGGCCACCCCTACGGTGTCTCGGGCCAGCGCATGACCGGCCATGCGCTGCTGGAAGGCCGGCGCCGTGGCGCCAAGCGCATCTGCGTGACCATGTGCATCGGCGGCGGCATGGGTGCGGCCGGCGTCTTCGAGGTGCTGTGATGGCTTTGCGTGCCACCCTGGACTTTCTGCTGCGCGACTGGCTGCAGGTCCAGTCGCTGAGTGAGCGGCCGCGCTTTGCCGAGCATTCGCTGGAGGGCTATGCCGCCGTGCTGGACAGCTGCGAGCGCATCGCCGCCGAGCAGTTCGCGCCGGCCAACCGTGCCTGCGATGCCGAGGAGCCACGCTTCGACGGCGAGCGTGTGATCCTGCCGGCCTCCACCAAGCAGGCGCTGGATGCCTACATCGCCTCCGGCATGCTGGCCGCCTCGCAGGACGAGGCCCAGGGCGGCCTGCAGCTGCCCTGCGTGATCGAGACCGCCGCCAATGCCTTTTTCCAGAAGGCCAGTGTGGGCATCAGCGGCTATGCCTTGCTGACCGTGGGCAATGCCAATCTGCTGCTGGCCCATGGCAGCGAGCGCCAGCGCGCCGTGTTCGCCCAGCCGCAGCTGCAGGGCCGTTGGTTCGGCACCATGTGCTTGAGCGAGCCGCAGGCGGGTTCTTCTCTGTCCGACATCCAGACCCGGGCCGTGCCCGATGGCGAGGGCTTTGAGCTGGACCCCCTGGGCCCGCGCTACCGCCTGCACGGCCACAAGATGTGGATCTCGGCCGGCGAACATGAGCTGAGCGAGAACATCGTCCACCTGGTGCTGGCCAAGATCCCCGATGCCCAGGGCCGCCTGGTGCCGGGCGCTCGCGGCATCTCGCTCTTCATCGTGCCCAAGCATGGCGTCGATGCCGAAGGCCGCCTGGACGGCCAGCGCAACGCGGTGGCCCTGGCCGGCCTCAACCACAAGCTGGGTTTCCGTGGGACCAGCAACTGCCTGCTGAATTTTGGCGAAGGCGGGGCAGGGGCCATCGGCTATCTGGTTGGCCAGCCCGGCGAGGGCCTGCGCTGCATGTTCCACATGATGAACGAGGCGCGCATCGGTGTGGGCCTGGCCGCCACCATGCTGGGCTATGCCGGTTTTGAAGCCAGCCTGGCCTACGCCCGCCAGCGGCCGCAGGGCCGCAGCCTTGGACTGGGCGGGAAAGATGCGGCGCAGCCGCAGCAGCTGATCATCGAGCATGCCGACGTCAAGCGCATGCTGCTGGCGCAGAAGAGCTATGTCGAGGGCGCGCTGGCGCTGGAGCTGTTCTGCGCGCGCCTGGTCGATGAGCAAAAGACCGGGGCGCCGGAAGCGGCGGCCGAGGCGGCGCAGCTGCTCGAGGTCTTGATTCCCATCGCCAAGAGCTGGCCCAGCGAATGGTGCCTGGAGGCCAACAGCCTGGCCATCCAGGTGCTGGGCGGTGCCGGCTACACGCGCGATTTTCCGGTCGAGCAATATTGGCGCGACAACCGCCTGAACATGATCCACGAGGGCACGCACGGCATCCATGGCCTGGACCTGCTGGGACGCAAGGTGGTGCTGAATGGCGGCCAGGCCTTGCGCGTGCTGGTCGCGCGCATCAACCGCACGGTCGAGGCCGCCCTGCAGCGGCCGGCCCTGGCGGCCCAGGCCAATCAGCTGGCGGCCGCCCTGGCTCAGCTGGGCCGGGCCAGCAAGGCCGCCTGGGCCACGGGCGAGCCCGAGGTGGCCCTGGCCAATGCCACACCGTATCTGCAGGCTTTTGGCCACGGGGTGCTGGCCTGGTTGTGGCTGGATGTCACACTGGCGCTGGACGATGCAGCGGTGAGCTCGGACTTCGCGCAAGGCAAGCGTGCCGCCGCAGCGTATTTCTATCGTTATGAGCTGCCCAAGATCGGCGCCTGGCTGGCCGTGGTCGAGAGCCGCGAGCCGCTGTGCCGCGAGATGCAGGACGGGTGGTTCTGAGCCGGGGAGGGCTCGCCCAGATGGAGGAGCACAAAGACCGATCGGAACGCCCGCCGCCGCGCTGGCTGGGCCATGTCGAAGCGCTGATCTGGGTCTTGATCTACGGCGGCCTGCTGGCCGTCATCCTGGGGGTGTTCTTGATGAAGCAGGGCCTGAGCGATGCCGAGCTGCTGGGCTGGATCCTGGCGATCAAAGGCGGCGCGGCGGTGGTGATCGGCGCGCTGATGATCTGGATCCGTTCGCGCTGGGGTAAGAAGTGAAGGGGTGAACAGGTGAACGGGTGAAAATGCTGGGGCCCATTCACTGGTTCACCTGTTCACCCGTTCACTCATCCTCCACGGCCATGCCTCTTCAATTCCCCGTCCACATCCCCTTTGTCGAACAGCTGGGCCTGGAGCTGCACAGCATGGGCGACGGCCAGGCCGAGCTGCGGGTGGATCTCTCCGAGGGTCATCTGAACAGCTGGGAGGTGGCCCATGGCGGCGTGCTCATGACCATGCTGGACGTGGCCATGGCCCATGCGGCGCGCAGCATCCACATGAAGGCCGAGGGCATGGGCCCGGGTGTGGTGACGGTGGAGATGAAGACCTCCTTCATGCGCCCCGGCGAAGGCGAGTTGCGCGCCCTGGGTAAGCTGCTGCACCGCTCCACCACCATGGCGTTTTGCGAGGGTTCCATCCTCGGCGAGGATGGCCAGCTGGTGGCCCATGCCACCGCCACCTTCAAATACTTGCGTGCCCTGCCTAGCCGCGGCCGCGCGCTCAAGCCCCTGCAGCGACGCGAGGCCGACTGAGCCGGGCTCAAGGCGGCAGCCACAGGCGCGAGTCCTCCGGCGGCAGTCCGGGCGGCAAGGGCGCGTCGATTTCCAGAATGGTGCGCGAGCCCAGCTGCGCCCGCCGGGCGATGGCCTGGAAATGCTGGCGGAACAGGGCGGCGAAACTGCCATCGGCCTGAGCCAGGGCCAGGCCGCGCTCCATGCGCTGGCGCAAGGCCGCGCGGTCTTTGCGGAACAGGTAGTAGACCGGGAAGCGGTAGTGCAGGGCCAGGCGGGGTTCGACCATCAGCTGGTCCAGCTGCGGGTTGGCCTCCAGCTCAGCCCAGGCCTCGTGCAGGCCGCGGTGGAAATACTGGAAGCGCCCGCTCTGCAACATCGCCAGCAAGGACTGACCCTGGGCGACGCCGACCACCGGCAGCTGGTTGCGCTCGAACAGGGCGAAATCGGCCCACTGACGGCCAAAGCCGCCGGTCAGCTGGCGCAGGCCGGCCAGGTCGCGCACGGCGGCGAAACGGGCCTGGTCTTTCTTGTGGATCAGCAGCAGACGATAGCCCAGCATGCCCTGGTGCAGGTCAAACGGGATGGCGCTGAACTCACGCAGCAGCGCGGCCTGCGGCGGCAGGTAGACCAGATCGACCAGGCCCTGGCGCAGCAGGCCCAGGCAGCGCTCCTGGGTCGGGTCCGGGCCTGGGGCGTAGGGGCGCAGCTCGGTGCGCTCGCCGGGCGCAGCGGTGCGCGCCAGCAGCAGGCGTGTCAGGGCCATGCGGTAGGCGTAGCGCTGCGGGTCGGCCTGGCAGAGGGTCAGAACTTGTGGCTCGGTGCCGCTTCGGGCATCTGCTTTCGCCGCGGCCAGTGCATGGCCGGGGCCGGCCTGCGCGCAGCTCAGCATGAGGGCCAGCAGCAAGGCCCTCGTTCCGCCGATCAACCAGGCGAGGCCGGCTGACCGGCCCGCCCCGCGTCGCCCGCCAGGGGCTGGGCAGAGGCTCACGTGTGGGGTGCTTTTCTTCTTCGCAAGGGCCACGCGCCCTGCGTGGCCGCAGGCCTTCAGCGCAGCTTGAACACCGCGACCGCTTGCACCAGCTGGGCCGCCTGCAGGCGCAGGCTCTCGGCCGCAGCGGCCGATTCCTCCACCAGGGCAGCGTTCTGCTGGGTCACCTTGTCCATCTGGGTGACGGCCTCGCCGACCTGGGCGATGCCCGAGCTCTGCTCGCTGCTGGCGGCGCTGATCTCGCCGACGATGTCGCTGACGCGCTTGATGGCGCCGACGATCTCGGTCATGGTGGTGCCGGCGCGGTCCACCAGCACCGTGCCTTGCTCGACGCGCTCGACGCTGGCGCTGATCAGGGTCTTGATTTCCTTGGCCGCATCGGCGCTGCGCTGTGCGAGGTTGCGCACCTCGCTGGCCACCACGGCGAAGCCCCGACCTTGCTCGCCGGCACGCGCGGCTTCCACGGCGGCGTTCAGGGCCAGGATGTTGGTCTGGAAGGCAATGCCGTCGATCACGCTGATGATGTCGGCGATCTTCTTGGAGCTGTCGTTGATGCCGCGCATGGTCTCCACGACCTCGCCCACCACATCACCGCCGCGGGTGGCGATCTGCGAAGCACCGAGCGCCAGCTGATTGGCCTGCTTGGCGTTGTCGGCGTTGTTGCGCACGGTCGAGCCCAGCTCGTCCATGGTGGCGGCGGTCTCTTCCAGGGCGCTGGCCTGCTCTTCGGTGCGCTGGCTCAGGTCGGCATTGCCCTGGGCGATCTCGCCGGCGCCGGTGGCCACGCTTTCGGAGTTGTCACGCACATGGGTGACGATTTCCTGCAGGCGGCGGCGCATGGCTTCCAGGGCCTGCACCAGCTGGGCGGTTTCATCGCGGCCCTCGGCTTGCAGTACCACGGTCATGTCGCCCTCGCTCATGCGCTGGGCGCCTTCCATGGCGCGCGCCAGCGGGGCGGTGACATGGCGGCTGATGCCCAGCCCCAAGCCCACGCCGGCCATCACGCCCAGCACGATCAGCACCACGGTCGTGTTGCGGCTGCTTTGGTAGAGCGAGTCGTTGTCGTCCGACAGGGTCTTGGCTTCTTCTTCCTTGAGTCGGGTCAGGGCGGTCAGGGTTTGGTCGACCAAGCTGCCCTGGGGGGTCAGGTCGGATTTGACGAACTTGATGGCTTCGTTGGAGCCGGCCAGCTCGGTCACGCTGATGCGTTTGATCATCTCCTGGGCCACCTGCTGGTCCTTCTCCCACTGGCTGCGCAAGGTGGCCAGGCCGGCCTTGCCCTTGTCGCTGGTGTAGAGCTTGCCGGCTTGTTCCAGCAGATCGTTGGTTTGCTTGCGCGATTCGTTCATCAGGCCGATGGCGCGTTCGCGCTCGGCGGCGTCGGTGGCCAGGATGGCGTCGCGCACGGCCACCACGGCCTGCAGGCGGCGCACATTGGCCTCCTTGGTCAGCGACAGGCCGAGCAGCTCGCGCTCGTAGAGCGCGGTGTCGGCGTCGTTGATGCGTTTCATATTGCCGATGGCCACCGTGCCGATGACGGCACCGATCAGGGCAACCGCCGTGAAGGCGCTCACCAGCTTGGTGGAAATCTTGTAGTCGGACAGCTGCATGATGAGTGGTTCTCCATGGCCCAGCGCCGCGACATGCGGGGCTGAACCGGGTTGGACGTGTTGACGGGAAACGGGCTTGATCTGGCCTCTTGAGTTCCACCCTGGATCTACCTGGCGCCCGAGTCCACGCGTGGACAGGGACGCATCGTTCGTTTATCGGCCCGTGCCCGAGGAGCTTGAGCGGCTTTTGCGTCGGCGCCGGGCAGGGCAGGGCGCCTCGTGGTCGAATGCGGGCCTAGAACCTGTGACACAAGCCAATCGGAGTCCTTCCCCATGATTCGCAACCGCCAAATCCTTCTGGCCTCCCGCCCCCAGGGCGAGGCCGGCCTGGACAACTTCAGCCTCGTCGAGCAGGACCTGCCCGGCCCCGAGGAGCTGGCTGAAGGCCAGGTGCTGGTGCGCAACCATTTCCTGAGCCTGGATCCGTATATGCGCGGCCGCATGAACGACAGCAAGAGCTACGCCGCCCCTCAGCCCCTGGGCGCGGTGATGCTGGGCGGCACGGCCGGCGAGGTGATTGCTTCGCGCAACCCGGCCTTCCAGGCCGGGGATTCGGTGGTGGGCATGGGTGGCTGGCAGGAGCATTTCGTGGTCGACGCCAGCCAGCGCGGCGTGCTCAACAAGGTGGACACCCGCCACATCCCGCTCTCGGCCTACCTCGGTGCCGTGGGCATGCCGGGCGTGACCGCCTGGTACGGCCTGACCCAGATCATTCGCCCCAAAGCCGGTGAGACCGTGGTGGTCAGTGCCGCCAGCGGCGCCGTGGGCTCGGTGGTGGGCCAGCTGGCCAAGGCGCGTGGCGCGCGGGCCGTGGGCCTGGCCGGCGGGGCGGAGAAATGCCGCTACGTGGTCGAGGAACTGGGCTTTGATGCCTGCATCGATTACCGCCAGCACCCCGACCTGGCCTCGCTCTCGCAAGCGCTCAAGGCTGCCTGCCCGGACGGCATCGATGGCCACTTCGAGAACGTCGGCGGCCTCATCCTCGACGCCGTGCTGCTGCGCGCCAATGCCTTCAGCCGCGTCGCCATGTGCGGCATGATTTCCGGCTACAACGGCGAGCCCATCCCGCTGCAATACCCGCAGCTCATCCTGACCAACCGCATGAAGGTCGAGGGGTTCATCGTCAGCGAGCACATGGAGCTCTGGCCCGAGGCGCTCAAGGAACTGGGCGGCCTGGTCGCCACTGGCCGGCTCAAGTTCCGCGAGTCGGTGGCGCAGGGCCTGGAGGCGGCGCCCGAGGCCTTCCTCGGCCTGCTCAAAGGCCGCAACTTCGGCAAACAGCTGGTGAAGTTGGTCTGATGGCGGGCGGTACGCAATTGCGCTGGCGCTGCCTGCCCTTCGAGGGCTTGAGCGTCCACGAGCTCTACGCAGCCCTGGCCCTGCGCGCCCAGGTTTTTGTGCTGGAGCAGGACTGCGTCTACCTGGATCTGGACGGCCATGACCCGGCGGTTTTGCACCTGCTGGGCCAGGCGGCCCACAGCGATGCGGTGCTGGCCTATGCCCGCCTGGTGCCGCCCGGCACCAAGGGCCCCAGCCAGACCCAGCCCATGATCGGCCGGGTGGTCACGGCGCCGGCGGCGCGTGGCCGTGGCGCCGGCCGGGCGCTGATGGAGCAGGCCTTGCGCGCCTGCGCCGAGCGCTGGCCCGGCCAGTCGGTGGAGATCCAGGCGCAGAGCTATTTGCGCGCCTTCTATGCCAGCCTGGGCTTTGTCGCCACCTCGGCGCCCTACCTGGACGACGACATCGAGCACATCGATATGCGGCGGGAATTCAAGGCCGATTTCACGGCGAATTGAGGGAAAACCCGAGGTTGGAGCCGCGCAATCTGGCACACTCCCGCCCCAGCTCCGAATTTGCCCGTTCAACCGTTCATTCATGTCAGCCGTCCCTCTCGCCATCGATTCCCGCCACGCCGTTGTCATCGGTGGCGGTCCTGCCGGGCTCATGGCCGCCGAGCGCCTGCGTGCCGCGGGCATGGAGGTCGATGTCTACGACGCCATGGCCTCGGTGGGGCGCAAGTTCCTGCTGGCCGGCAAGGGCGGGCTCAACCTCACCCACTCGGAAGACAGCCTCAGTTTCCGCAGCCGCTTTGCCGAGCGTTGTGAAGAGGTCGGTGCCTGGCTGGCCCATTTCGACGGCCCGGCCCTGCGCGATTGGGCAGCTGAGCTGGGCGTGGACACCTTTGTCGGCAGCTCCGGCCGGGTCTTCCCGGTCGACATGAAATCGGCGCCCCTGCTGCGCGCCTGGCTGGCCCGGCTGCGCAACAGCGGCGTGCGCTTCCACATGCGCCACCGCTGGCTGGGCTGGGACGAAGAGGGCTGCTTGCGTTTCGCCCATGGCGATGCGCAGCTGACCCTGCCGCACACCGGCGCCGTGGTGCTGGCCCTGGGTGGCGCGTCCTGGCCTCAGCTTGGGTCCAACGCCGGCTGGGTGCCGCTGCTGACGGCCCAGGGCGTGGACATCGCCGGTCTGCGTGCGGCCAACTGCGGCTTCAATCTCGGCCTGGCCCGCGAAGGCCGGCCGCAGCCGGGCTGGTCGCCGCTGTTTGCCGATCGTTTTGCCGGCCAGCCGGTCAAGCCGGTGGTGCTGCATTTCGAAGGCCGCAGCGGCCGCCGCTTCGACCGCCAGGGCGAGTTCGTCATCACCTCCAGCGGAGTGGAGGGCTCCTTGATCTATGCCGCGTCCAGCCTGCTGCGCGAAGAGATCGCCGAGTTCGGCGAGGCGGTGATGCACCTGGACCTGCTGCCCGATCGCAGCGACAGCTTTGTCATGGATGAAGTGGCCCGCCCGCGTGGCTCGCGTTCCATGTCCACCCACCTCAAGAGCCGCCTGGGCCTGGAAGGGCTCAAGGCCGGTTTGCTGTTCGAAGTGCTGAGCAAGGACGAGTACGCCGACCTGCCCACCCTGGCCCGCACCATCAAGCGCCTGCCGCTGCGCCTGGCCTCCACCCGCCCGGTGGCCGAGGCCATCAGCACGGCCGGCGGCGTGCGCCTGGAAGAGCTGGACGAACAGCTGATGATCAAGCGCCTGCCGGGCCTGTTCTGCGCCGGCGAGATGCTGGACTGGGAAGCGCCCACCGGCGGTTATCTGCTCACCGCCAGCATGGCCAGCGGCTGGGTGGCGGGCGAGGGCGCGGCGCGCCATCTGCAGCGCGGCGCCGGCATGGCGGTCTGACAGTCGCACAGGGTCGCATGCGCATGGTCTGAACAGCTCATGCCGCGTTGGATCGCCTGACATCGCGGGTTCTCAGAATCGGCGGTTTTGATTTCCGGCTGTGCGCGCTTTTTGGCTTGTGCGGTCGGTTCGGAGACCGCCATGAGCAGCAGAACAATTCAAAACCCCTCCCGCCGCGGCTTTCTGGCCGCCGCCGCCGGTACTGCCGGCCTGGCCAACACCCCCAGCTTTGCCCAGACCATCGCCCGCGCCCTGGCCACACCGGCCAGCCAGGTCAGCGGCGGCCTCGGCGACATCGAGCATGTGGTCTTCCTGATGCAGGAAAACCGCTCCTTCGACCATTACTTCGGCTGCCTGGCGGGCGTGCGCGGCTTCAGCGATCCGCGTGCCATCACCTTGCCCTCGGGCAAGCCGGTCTGGTTCCAGCCCAGCGGCAGCAGCCATGTGCTGCCCTACCACTACGACGTCAAGAACACCAACGCCCTGCACGTCGGCCTGGACCACCACTGGAAGGGCACGGAAGCGGCCTGGAAGGACTGGAACGCCTGGGTGCCCAAGAAGACCTCGATGTCCCTGGGCTACTTCGATCGTGGCGATCTGCCCTTCTACTACGCCCTGGCCGACGCCTTCACCACCTGTGATGCCTACCACTGCTCGGTCTTCGGCCCCACCGACCCGAACCGTTTCTATGCCCTGAGCGGCCACACGGCCGGCTACGTCACCGGCATCCCCGACAGCCGGCTCTACAACGTCAACAACGGCACCTACAACGCCGACATCGCCAACGACAACCCGGCCGCTCAGGGCATCACCTGGCAAAGCTATGCCGAGGTGCTGGAAGCGCAAGGCGTGAGCTGGAAGGTCTACCAGGAATGGGACAACTACGGCGACAACTACCTGCAGTACTTCAAGAACTTCCGTGTCGACGCGGCCGGCCGCAAGCTGACGCCCGAATCGCCGCTGTACCAGAAGTGCCGCGCCATGGCCCCGGGCTCGAACGCCGCGAACGCCGCGCAAACCACCGGCCAGTGGCTGATCGATGACTTCGCCGCCGATGTGCGCGCCGGCCGCCTGCCGGCCGTGTCCTGGATTTGCGCGCCGACCGAGTACTGCGAGCATCCCTCGCCCACGCCCAATGCCGGCGAGAACTTCAGCGCCCGCCTGTTGGCCGCCCTGGTCGACAACCCGGAGGTCTGGGCCAAGACCGTGCTCATCATCACCTACGACGAGAACGACGGCTTCTTCGACCACATGCCCTCGAACGTGCCGCCCATGGACGCCGGCCGCGGCCGCAGCACGGTGGCCAACAGCTTGCAGGGCGAGGTCTACAAGGGCAGCGAACCGATCGGCCTGGGCCCGCGCGTGCCGACCCTGGTGATCTCGCCCTGGAGCAAGGGCGGGCGCGTCAACTCCCAGCTCTTCGACCACACCTCGCAGATCCGTTTCCTCGAAGAGTGGCTGGTGCAGGGCAAGGGCCTGCCGCGTGCGGCCGTGCACTGCCCCAATATCTCGCCCTGGCGCCGCGCGGTCTGCGGCGATCTGCTCAGCGTCTTCAACTTCGACGAGCCGAACAAGACCTGGCCGGCCGGCGTGCCGCGCACGGCCGAGTACCCCAAGTACGACGCCACGGCGCCGGCCTGGCCGCCCGCCACCCAGGTGCTGCCGCGCCAGGAGCAGGTGAGCACCGGCCAGCCGCGCCCGGCCTGCCCCATGCCCTACCGTGCCGAGGTGGATGGCGCCGTGCAGGGCACGGCCCGCCAGTTCGCTTTGAGCTTCGCCAATGGCGGCTCGGTGGCCGAGCCCTTCATCGTCTACTCCGCCCTGCGCAGCGACGGCCCCTGGCACTACACCCTGGCCGCCGGCACCCGCGTCGAGCGCGAGGTCTGGAACTGGAGCGGCGACAGCTACCAGCTCAAGGTTCATGGCCAGAACGGTTTTGTGCGCGAGTTCAGCGGGGCGCTGGGCAGTGCCGCGCGCCAGCTGGAAGTCAGCTTGCGCGAAGAGCCGGCCAGCCGCAGCGTGCGCCTGCAGTTCAGCAACAGCAGCAGCCAGGTCCTGCGCCTGCAGCTGGCGGATCTGGCCTACGGCCAAGGTCGCCTGCTGAGCTTGAGCCTGCAGCCGGGCCAGAACCACAGCGAGACCCTGAGCGTGGAAGCCAGCCGCGGCTGGTACGACCTGGGCGTGACGCTGGAAGGCGAGAGCCTGTACTGGCGCCGCCTGGCCGGCCATGTCGAGGGGGCAGGCCTGGATTACACCGACCCCGTGCTCAACGGCCTGGCCCTGGCCCAGGATTCGCCGCCGGTGCTGGTGCCAACGCCGCCGCCGGTCAATCCGGTGCGCTTCAGCGCATCGGCCAGCGTCTCCCGCATCGGCGACAGCATCAACCTGAGCTGGCAAGGCCTGCCGGCTGGCAACAAGCATTGGCTGGGCTTCTATCGCAAGGGTATGGTGCCCGGTGGTCCGGGTTCGCTGAAGTGGAACTATGTGGCCGCGCCGGCCGGCGGCCAGAGCTTCAGCCTGGCCAGCTTCGCGGAGGGTGAGTACTTCTTCGGCCTGTTCCTGAACGATGGCTACGAAGAAGCGGCCCCGCGCCTGGCCCTGCGCCTGCTCAAACGCGGCGACATCAACGGCGACGGCCGCATCGACGCCGCCGACCGCGAGGCCCAGCGCGCCGCCATGGGCGCCTGCGCCGGCGACAACCGCTACCAGCCCCTGGCCAATTTCGATGCCGATGCCTGCATCACCCAGGCCGACTACCGCGCCTGGTTTGACATCTTCCGCCAGCAAAAGCCCTGATCACCCAACCCAGGAACACGAGCATGACACGCACACCGAGCACCTTCTTGAAATTCGGCGCCCCGAGCCTGGCGGCCGCCTTGCTGGGCGCCGCTGGCCTCCTGGCTTCGACACTGGCTTCAGCCCAGACGTTCTCTTTCAGTGACGTCACGCCCACCGGCGTGCCACTGGAACCACGCATGCGCCTGGAGCTGCCCGTGGCGGCGCAGCAGGGCCAGACCCTGAACGTGGCGATCCGCCTGGACCAGCCCTTCGCCGGCCGCGCGGCCGACGATGTGTTCTTGTTCTACGGCTTCAAGCTCGACTTCGACCCCAGCCAGCTGCGCTTCAAGGGCTTTGCTGCGGCCGAGGGTTGGAGCGATGACAGCGGCTTTCTGCGCCCCGGCGAGATCGGTGCGTCGAACTTCCCGGGTGTCGCGGCAGCCGGTCAATCCTGGCTGAACCTGGGCGCGCTGCAATTCGAGCTGCTGAGCCCGGGCGAGGCCTGGCTGCAGATCAGCAGCCCCGAGGGCGACCTCAACCTCGGCCTGGGCTACGCCCAGGGCACGGCCAATCTGCCCATCGACTGGCGCGGCAGCCTGCAGGTCAGCGCCGTGCCCGAGCCCGGCGCGCTGGCGATGACGCTGGCGGGGCTGTTGGGCCTGGGGCTGGTACAGCGCCGCCGCCTGGGTCAGAACAAGTAGCCGAAAGCCAGCAGTCCGTTGACGCTGGTCTTCTGGTGCGTCAGCGGGCTGTTCTTGGCATCGCCCTGCAGGGCGCTGACCGAGAGGCCGGCCGTCACGCTGCTGCGCGGGCTGAGGATGTGGGTCAGGGAGGCATTGGCCCGCACATCGCGCAGGCCAGCGCCGACGCGGTAGGGCGCATAGCCGCTGCTCGCCGCCTGGGCCGCGCTCACGCCGAAATAGGACTGCAGCGCTTCGCGGTTGGCCAGGGTCAGGGCGGCGCCCACACCCAGGCGCCAGCTCCCATCCAGCGGGATCTGGTGGGCCACGCCCAGATCAACCAGCAGGCCCTTGCGGTCCTGGCCGGAGCCGTAGCGCAAGGAACTGGTCAGGGCCAGGCTCTGGCTGGGGCTGTAATTGAAGAAGCCACCGATCTCGGGGCGGAATTCGATGTCGCCCATGCCGCGCAAGGCCGGCGAGCGGTCTTCATCGCGGCCGAAATCGGCCGTCAGGCGCAGGCCATAGCTGAACTGCGCCTGCTTGGAGAAGTTCAGGCCCAGGCCATTGCTGGTGCCGGCAAACCAGCCATTGCTCCATTGGTAGTCGAGGCTGGGCACCAGCATGGCGCGGCTTTTCTTCGAGCCTTGGTAGGCGTGGCCGGCCAGTGCAACGAGGCCGATGCGGCCGCCGTCGCGCTCGGGCGCAGCGCCGTAGATGCGCGCGGTGTCAAAGGCCTGGGCTTGGGCCGAAGCGGCGCTGAACAGGCCGAGGCCGGCGGTCATGCAGGCCATCAGGCCGGTGCGGGGCAGGTGACGGAGGGTGTTGAGCATCATGGTGGCTTTGGGCTGAGGAGGGCTGAGGTGGACAGGTGCGGCCCGCACGCAGGCGGCCGGGTGGCGGTGATTCGCCCCGCAATATGGCGCAAATGTGTGACGTTTGCTGGCGCCGCGCGTTTGGGCCCGGGCCGGGTCGGTGAATCGCCGGTCGGGAGCGCAGCGCGGCTGCCGCCAGGCCCCTGTGGCACACTCCGCCGCTTCCTGTTTTGACTGCCTCGCCGACGTTTTGGACAAGATCCTGCTTCAAATTGCCGCCGAACTGAGCGTTCGCCCGGCCCAGATCAACGCCGCCGTGGAGCTGCTTGATGGCGGCGCCACCGTGCCCTTCATCGCCCGCTACCGCAAGGAAGTGACCGACGGGCTGGACGACAGCCAGCTGCGCGAGATCGAGGCCCGCCTGGCCTATCTGCGCGAGCTGGAAGACCGCCGCGCCGCCGTGCTCAAGAGCATCGAGGAGCAAGGCAAGCTCACGCCCGAGCTGCGGGCCGCCATCTTGGCCGCGCCGACCAAGCAGGAGCTGGAAGACCTCTACCTGCCCTACAAGCAAAAGCGCCGCACCAAGGGCATGATCGCCCGCGAAGCTGGCCTGGAGCCCCTGGCTGACAAGCTGTTTGCCGACCCCGGCCTGGACCCGATGGCGGAAGCTGCGGCCTTCATCAACGCCGACGCCGGCTTTGCCGATGCCTTTGCGGTGCTGGACGGCGTGCGCGACCTGCTGTCCGAGCGCTGGGCCGAGGATGCCGTGCTGATCGGCAAGCTGCGCGAGTGGCTGTGGGAGGAGGGCTTATTCAAGTCCAAGCTGATGGACGGCAAGGACGAGAACAATCCCGATGTCGCCAAGTTCCGCGACTATTTCGATTACGACGAGCCGATCAAGACCGTGCCTTCGCACCGTGCGCTGGCTGTGTTCCGCGGCCGCACGCAAGAGATCCTGGACGCCAAGCTGGCGCTGGACGAAGAAGTGGTGGCCGGCCAACCGGGTTTGGCTGAAGGCCGCATCGCCCGCCATCTGGGCTGGACCATGGGCACTCGCCCGGGCGACGCCCTGATTCGCAAGACCATCTCATGGACCTGGAAGGTCAAGCTCTCCATGAGCCTGGAGCGCGATCTGTTCGCCCGCCTGCGCGAAGATGCCGAGGCCGTGGCCATCAAAGTGTTCGCCGAGAACCTGCGCGATCTGCTGCTGGCCGCGCCGGCTGGCAAGCGTGTGGTCATGGGCCTGGACCCGGGCATCCGCACCGGCGTCAAGGTGGCCGTGGTCAGCGACACCGGCCGGGTGCTGGACACCTGCGCCGTGTTTCCGCACGAGCCGCGCAAGGACTGGGAAGGCGCCCTGCACACCCTGGGCCGCCTCTGCGCCACCCATGGCGTCAACCTGATCGCCATCGGCAATGGCACGGCCAGCCGCGAAACCGACAAGCTGGCCGGCGATCTGATCAAGCGCATCCAGCAGCTCGCCCCCGGCACCCAGATCGACAAGGTGGTGGTCAGCGAGGCCGGCGCCTCGATCTACTCGGCCTCCGAGTTCGCCTCCAAGGAGCTGCCCGATCTGGACGTGACCCTGCGCGGTGCGGTGTCCATCGCCCGCCGCCTGCAGGACCCGCTGGCCGAGCTGGTCAAGATCGACCCCAAGAGCATCGGCGTGGGCCAGTACCAGCACGATGTCAACCAGAGCGCCATGGCCAAGACCCTGGATGCGGTGGTGGAAGACTGCGTGAACTCGGTGGGCGTGGACCTGAACACCGCCTCGGCCCCGCTGCTGTCGCGCGTGTCGGGCCTGTCCAGCACCGTGGCCGCCTCCATCGTGCGCTGGCGCGATGCCAACGGTGCCTTCAAGAGCCGCAAGCAACTGCTCGACGTGGCCGGCCTCGGCCCCAAGACTTTTGAGCAATCGGCCGGCTTCCTGCGCATCCGCGACGGCGAGAACCCGCTGGACTTCTCGGGTGTGCACCCCGAAACCTACCCGGTGGTGGAGCGCATCCTGAAAGCCGTCAACAAGCCGGCGGCCGAGGTCATGGGCAAGAGCGATGTCATCCGCGCGCTGAAGCCTGAGGCCTTTGCCGACGAGAAATTCGGCGCCATCACCGTCAAGGACATCCTGGCCGAGCTGGAAAAGCCCGGCCGAGACCCCCGCCCGGACTTCAAAGTGGCCCGCTTCAACGAAGGCGTGGACGACATCAAGGACCTGGTCGAGGGCATGGTGCTCGAGGGCACGGTGTCCAACGTTGCCCAGTTCGGCGCCTTCGTGGACCTGGGTGTGCATCAGGACGGCCTGGTTCATGTGAGCCAGCTGTCCAACAAGTTCGTGACCGACGCCCGCGAGGTGGTCAAGACCGGCGACATCGTCAAGGTGCGGGTGCTGGAGGTGGACCTGGCTCGCAAGCGCATCTCCCTGACCATGAAGCTGGATGCACCGGTGCAGCGCGGCGGCGCCAAGGCCGACAACAGCTTCCGTCCGGCCGGTCGCCAGGAGCGGGCCGGTGGTGGCGCGGCTCGCGGCGGTTTTGCCGGTGCCCGGGCACCTGAGCCGGCCGCTGGCGGTGCCATGGCGGCGGCGTTTGCCAAGTTCAAGAAACAGGGCTGAGCCTGGCGATCCAGGGCGGCTGCGTCGCCATTGGCGCGCTGCCGCCGCAGATCAGCCCCCGCAAGCCGCGATTGGTCGCCAGCCGGCAGACGCGGCGCGCAGCGCTCGCTAAGCTGCGCGCCTTGTTGTCCTGGATTGTTTTGGAGCCTCGCTTGAACCGTTGTCTGCCCCGCACTTCCGTGAACCTGGCCTGCCGCGTGCTGCTGGCCGGTTCGGCCCTGTCGCTTGTCCACCTCGGCGCCCATGCGCAGGACGGGGTGCCCGGCCTGGGCGACAACCGCCCGGCCGTGGGCAACAAGCTGGAGCGTGTGGAGCTGACCTCACGCCCACAGACCGACACCGATCTGCGCCGCAAATCGCCGGTGGCCAAGCAGGTCTACGGCCGCGAGGAGATGGACAAGTTCGGTGACACCAATGTGGCCGATGTGCTCAAGCGCCTGCCTGGTGTGAACATGCAGGGCGGTGCGCCGCGCATGCGCGGCCTGGGTTCGGGCTACACCCTGATCTTGATCAACGGTGATCCGGCGCCTCCGGGCTTCGACATGAGCCAGCTCAGCCCTTCGCAGGTCGAGCGCATCGAAGTGACCAAGGCGCCCACTGCCGACCAGAGCGCCCAGGCCGTGGCCGGTGCCATCAACATCATCCTGAAGGACGCGCCTCGCATCTCGCAGCGCGATCTGCGCTTGGGGCTGGGCTACAACGCCGTGCGCCCCACGCCCTCGGCCACCTTCACCCTGGGCGAGAAGATCGGTTCGGCCGCCTTGTCGGTGCCGCTGTCCTTTTTCCAGTGGCGCGGCCAGAACGATGTCACCAGCAGCCGCCAGATGCCGGGCAGCGATGGCAAGGATTCCAACAGCGTGCAGCAAGGCGAACAGGCCAACTGGGGCCATGGCTTCAACTCAGCGCCGCGCCTGAACTGGAAGATCAGCGATGAAGAGACGCTGACCCTGCAGGCCTTTTTGCAAAAAGGCTTCTGGAACAACCGCAACAGCTACGACACCGTGTCCAGCAACGGCGCTGCCGTGCTTGATGACGACAGCCTGAATCACGGCACCTGGCAGAACTTGCGCGGCAATGCCGTCTGGTCCAAGCGCTTCAACGACGAGCAAAAGCTCGAGCTCAAGGCTGGCGTGCAGCGTTCGCGCGGCACCTTCGACAACCAGACCTATCTGCCCGCCAATCAGCTGCGCCGCGCGGTCGGCGACAACACCGATCGCGGTTTCACCCAGGCCGGCAAGTTTGGCCAGCTGCTGGGTGAGGACCACAGCCTGACCGTGGGTTGGGATCTGGAATGGCGCCGCCGTGAGGAAGACCGCACGGTCACCGAAGCTGGCAATCTCCAGCTACCGGACTTCGACGGCCAGCCCTTTGGCGCTCGCATCACCCGCCAGGCCTTGTTTGTGCAGGACGAGTGGGAGCTGTCCCCGCAATGGTCCACCTATCTGGGTCTGCGCAGCGAGCGCATCATCACCGAGAGCCGCGGCCTGGCCGCGCCGGTACGCAACACCAGCACCGTTCTGACCCCCCTCTGGCACCTGAACTACAAGTTCGACCCCAAGGGCAAAGACCTGATCCGCGCCAGCCTGACGCGCAGCTACAAGGCGCCGGACCTCAATGCCTTGCTGGCCCGCCCCAGCCTGAGCAGCCTGTTCACCGACACCAGCAAGTCCAACACCGAGATCTCGCCGGACCGCGAAGGCAACCCGCTGCTCAAGCCCGAGCTGGCCACCGGCCTGGACGTGGCCTACGAGAAATACCTGACCGGCGGTGGCATGGTCAGCGTCGGCGTGTTCCATCGTCAGGTCAATGACCTGATCCGTAACGTCACCAGCCTGTCGAACGTGTCCTGGGCCAGCGTGCCGCGCTATGTCTCGCGCCCGACCAATTTCTCCAAGGCTCAAACCACCGGCTTGGAGCTGGAGGTCAAGGGCCGCGCTGGCGAATTGATGCCGCAATGGTTCGATGCCAAGACCGCGCTCAATCTGCGTGCCTCGCTGAGCTACTACAAGTCCAAGGTCGACGCGCTGCCCGGCCCCAACAACCGCCTGGACGGCCAGCAACCCTGGTCCGGTAACCTCGGTTTTGACTACCGCTTCAGCGATCTGCCCCTGGTCACGGGCGCCAGCCTGGCCTACACGCCCGGCTACACCACCCAGCAGACCCTGAGCCAGACGGTCGAGCAGTCGCGCTCGCGTGCGCTGGACATGTTTGCCCAGTGGACCTTCAGCAAAACCTTGTCCATGCGCGTGTCCGCCAACAATCTGGCGCCGCTGGATGCGCAGTCGCAGACCCTGCTCAGCAGCGGTTATGGCAGTGGCAGCCTGCGCAAGGGCCGCAGCTTCTTCGGCCTGAATGTGGAGATGAAGCTCTGATGCAGGAGCTGTGCGGCCGATGAGCGCCCCAGCGCTGCAGATCTTCGCCGGCCCGCGGGCCCGCGCGCGCTTGGCCGAGCGGGGCATGCGGCCCGAGGATGTGCGCGTGGTGCCGGCCGCGGCCGGTGGCCCCAAAGGCTTGATCCTCGGGCCGCTGGATCAGTTCATCTTTGGCGACTGGCTGCTGCGCAGCACGCAGGAGGTGCACCTGATCGGTGCCTCCATCGGCGCCTGGCGCATGGCCACGGCCTGCCTCAGCGCCGACGCGGCCGCCACGCAGGCCGAGTTCGCCCGCCTGTCCTACGAGTATGTGCACCAGCACTACGACAGTGAGCCGGGCAAACCGCCCAGCGCCGCCTCGGTGTCGGCCGCGTTTGCGGCCAAGCTCGATGAGGTCTTTGGCGGGCGCGAGGCGGCCGTGCTCGGCCATCCGCGCTGGCGCCTGCACATCCTGACCTCGCGCGGCCGCGGCTTGTTGCTGGGTCGGGAAGGGCGGCTGCGCACACCGCTGGGCTATGCCGGCGCTTTTGCGGCCAATGCGCTGGCGCGGCCGGCTCTTGGGCGCTGGCTGGAGCGGGTGCTGTTCTCCGATGCCCGCACGCCGCTGCCGGTACCGCTGCAGGACTTCCGCAGCCAGCAGGTGGCGCTCGAGGCGCGCAACTTCCAGCCCAGCTTGCTGGCCAGCTGCTCGATTCCCTTCTGGCTCAAGGCCGTGCAAGACATCCCCGGCGCGCCGCGGGGCGCGTACTGGGACGGCGGCATCACCGACTACCACCTGCACCTGAACTACGCCGCCATGGCGGGCGAAGGCCTGGTGCTGTACCCGCATTTCCAGCGCCAGGTGGTGCCGGGCTGGCTGGACAAAGCCTGGAAGCGCCGCCATGGCGCGACGCCCTTTCTCGACAATGTGGTGGTCTTGGCGCCCCACCCCGATTGGGTGCGCCGCCTGCCGCGCGCCAAGCTGCCGGACCGGGCCGACTTCCAGCACTTTGGCGACGATGCGGCGGGTCGCGCGCGCGTCTGGTTGCAGGCCATTGCCGAGAGCCAGCGTTTGCGTGACGAGTTTGCCGCCGCCTGCGCCGCGCCCAGCGTGCAGGCGCTGCCGCTGTGAGGTTGAGATCAGCCTGTCCATAGACCTTGGACATGTAAGCATTCGCAAGCGTGGCCAACCGCGCTCGTGCTGTCGGCGTTGCAAGTGAACTCAATCCATCTGGAGAGATTCATATGTCGCCTCGCTTTGTGTTTCGTCCGATGTTGCGCAGCGCGCTCGTGCTGGGGCTGGCATTCAGCCTGAGTGCCTGCATCGTGCTGCCGCCGCGCCACGGGCACCATCACCGGCATCATGGCTACGACGGGCGCGGATACGGCCCGGCGCGTGGCGTCGGCCTGGTGACGGGAGGCGTGGTGGGAGGGGTGATTGGTCATGAGCTGGCGCGCGATGGCGATCCCGCTTTGGGCACGGCCGTGGGTGCCGTGGCCGGTGCCGTCATCGGCCACGAGATCGAACGGTCACAGCGCCGTCGCTGAAGCGGGGCTACAATCGGTGCCACTTCAACGAACAAGGGCGAGAAAGGCACGATGGTTATGACACCGCGAACTACGACCACCTCTTCACAGGTTTAGTCGGCCGCGGCTTTCACACGTCCTTACTCAGCTGCCACCAGCGCAGCACCCCAAGAAAAGCGCGGCTCCAACAGCCGCGCTTTTTTGTTTTCTGGCCACCTTTTTCCGGCCACCGTTTTTTCGGAGCAGCTCAGATGATCTCGATTCAATTGCCGGACGGTTCCAAACGTGAGTTTCCCCAGGCCGTGACCGTGGCCGAGGTGGCCGCGTCCATCGGCACCGGCCTGGCCAAGGCCGCCCTGGCCGGTCGCGTGGGGCAGGGAGATGCGGCGCAGCTGGTCGACACCAGCCACCTGATCGAGGCCGACACACAGCTCGCCATCATCACCGACAAGGATGCCGATGGGCTGGAGGTGATCCGTCACTCGACCGCCCACTTGCTGGCCTATGCCGTCAAGGAGCTGTTCCCCGAGGCGCAGGTCACCATCGGCCCGGTGATCGAGAACGGCTTCTACTACGACTTCAGCTACAAGCGCCCCTTCACACCCGAAGACCTGGCGGCCATCGAGTCGAAGATGAGCGAGCTGGCCAAGAAGGACGAGAAGGTCACCCGCTCGGTGCTGCCGCGCGACGAGGCCGTGGCCTATTTCAAGAGCATCGGCGAGGCCTACAAGGCCGAGATCATCGAGAGCATACCTGCCGACCAGGCCGTGTCGCTCTATGCCGAAGGCAAGTTCACCGATCTGTGTCGCGGCCCGCATGTGCCCTCCACCGGCAAGCTCAAGCACTTCAAGCTGATGAAGGTCGCCGGCGCCTACTGGCGCGGGGATCACCGTAACGAGCAATTGCAGCGCATCTACGGCACGGCCTGGGCCAGCAAGGACGATCTGCAAAAGTACCTGATGCTGCTGGAAGAGGCCGAGAAGCGCGACCACCGCAAGCTCGGTCGCGAGCTGGACCTGTTCCACATCGACGAGCATTCGCCGGGCACGGTGTTCTGGCACCCCAAGGGCTGGACGGTCTGGCAGGAGGTGGAGCAGTACATGCGCCGCGTCTACCGCGAGAACGGCTATCTGGAGGTCAAGGGCCCGCAAATCTTGGACAAGGGTCTGTGGGAGAAGACCGGCCACTGGGACAAGTACCGCGAGAACATGTTCACGACCGAATCGGAAAAGCGCGACTACGCACTCAAGCCGATGAACTGCCCGGGCCACATCCTGATCTACAAGCAAGGCATCAAGAGCTACCGAGATCTGCCGCTGCGCTACGGTGAGTTCGGCCAATGCCATCGCAACGAGCCGACGGGTGGCCTGCACGGCATCATGCGCGTGCGAGGCTTCACGCAGGACGACGGGCACATCTTCTGCACCGAGGACATGATCCAGGGCGAGGTCATGGCCTTCACCACCTTGCTGCAAAAGGTCTACAAGGACTTCGGTTTCAGCAACATCATCTACAAGCTGTCCACCCGCCCCGAGCAACGCATCGGCAGCGATGAAAGCTGGGACAAGGCCGAGGCGGCGCTGGCCGAAGGCCTGCGTGCTTCGGGCTGCGAGTTCGAGTACCTGCCGGGCGAGGGCGCCTTCTACGGCCCCAAGATCGAGTACACGCTGAAGGATGCGCTGGGCCGGCCCTGGCAGTGCGGCACCATCCAGGTTGACCCCAATCTGCCAGAGCGTCTGGATGCTGAGTTCGTCGGTGAAGATGGCTCGCGCCACCGCCCGGTGATGCTGCACCGTGCCATCGTCGGCAGCCTGGAGCGTTTCATCGGCATCCTGATCGAGCAGCATGCCGGCGCCTTGCCAGCATGGCTGGCGCCGACCCAGGTGGTGGTGGCCAATATCACGGATGCGCAGGCCGATTACGTCGCTGAAATCGTGAAATCGCTGCAAAAACAAGGGCTTAGAGTCCAGTCCGATTTGCGGAACGAGAAAATCACGTATAAAATCCGCGAGCATTCTTTGCAAAAGGTTCCGTACATCCTCGTCGTCGGTGACAAGGAAAAGGCAAACGGAGCTGTTGCGGTGCGCGCCCGTGGCAACCAAGACTTGGGTGTGATGCCCCTGAATGACTTCATTGCGAAGGTCACCCAGGACATCGCCAACAAGGTCTGACGGCTGTCAGACCGGCGCGCTTTTGCTTTGTTTGAGCCTCCCGCCTTGAGGCTCGTTGAAGGGTATGCACCATCGCTACATTTGCTGACCGTCGAGCCATTCCTGAGCGTAAGCATCGGCTGAATCGCGAAATCATGGCTCCTGAAGTCCGGCTCAACGGGCCTGATAACGAGCCGCTCGGAATTGTGAGCATCCACGAAGCCCTGCGCATGGCAGGCGAACTGGATGTGGACGTTGTCGAAATTTCCGCCACCGCGACGCCGCCTGTGTGCCGCCTGATGGACTACGGCAAGTTCAAGTACATCGAGCAAAAGCGCGCTGCCGAGGCGAAGTCCAAGCAGAAGGTCATCGAAATCAAGGAAGTCAAGTTCCGCCCGGGTACGGACGAAGGTGACTACCAGATCAAGATGCGCAATCTGCGCCGCTTCATCGCCGAGGATGGTGACAAGGGCAAGGTCACGCTGCGCTACCGCGGTCGTGAAATCACCCACCAGGACATCGGCATGCGCTTGCTGGAGCGCATCCGCGATGAACTGTCGGATGTGGCCGTGGTGGAAAACATGCCCAAGCTGGAAGGCCGGCAGATGATCATGGTGCTGGCGCCGAAAAAGCGCTGATCACCCAGGCCCGCGGCAAGGCGGGCCCTGTCGCCTCGCAAGGGGCGCAATTGAAAGCGGGCCGTGGCCCGTTTTCAATTGATGATGTTGTTTGAGTTTGCGCATCGAGAGCGGATCTTTGCATGAGCAGGCCAACAACTTAGAAACGGTTTGACAAGCGGTCTGAAGTGATCGCTTGCACAAAGTCTGGCCCGCTGATTTGGTCGTCGGCGGGCTTATTAGTCTCCTGGGGGCTGGCAAGTGTCACGAGGCCCGTGACCGCCTTCAGGGACGCACTTAAAAGGAGCACTCAAATGCCCAAAATGAAGACCAAGAGCAGCGCCAAGAAGCGCTTCCGCGTCCGCCCGGGCGGTACCGTCAAGCGCGGTCAGGCGTTCAAGCGCCACATCCTCACGAAGAAGTCCACGAAGAACAAGCGCCACCTGCGTGGCTCTGCGGCCGTGCACGAAACCAACATGGGCCACATGGCTCAAATGTTGCCCTTCGCTGGCCTCTGATCGACTTCTGAAGGAGAAATACTATGCCTCGCGTTAAACGTGGTGTTACCGCTCGTGCCCGTCACAAGAAGGTCTTGGCTCTGGCCAAGGGTTTCCGTGGTCGTCGTAAGAATGTCTTCCGCATCGCCAAACAGGCGGTGATGAAGGCAGGCCAATACGCCTACCGTGACCGTCGCGCCAAGAAGCGTGTGTTCCGTGCCCTGTGGATTGCTCGTATCAACGCAGCAAGCCGCGGTCTGGGCCTGACATACAGCAAGTTTGTGGCTGGCCTGAAGAAGGCTCAGATCGACATCGACCGCAAGGTTCTGGCTGATCTGGCTGTCAACGATCCTGCTGGTTTTGCCAGCATCTTCGCCAAGGTGAAGGCCGCTCTCGCTTAATTGCCCCCTCAGCTGCAAGCCTTGGCTTGTGGTGGCGGCAGCCCCGGCCCCTGGGTTACCAGGCCGGTCGGGGTGAGCACCCTCGAGGCCGACACCAGGGTGTCGGCCTTTTTTATTTGTTGCCCGAATTTTTCTGACAGTCCGCCCGACTGGCACCGCGATGAACGAGCTTGATCAACTGCTGCAGACGGCCCAAGGCGAATTCGCCGCCGCCGCCACTCCCGCCGACCTCGAGAACGCCAAAGCGCGTTTTCTGGGCAAGTCCGGTCGTGTGACCGAGTTGCTCAAGAGCCTGGCCGCTTTGCCGGTCGAGGAAAAGAAGGCCCGCGGTGCCGAGATCAATGTGCTGAAGTCCGGCATCGAGGCCGCGCTGACGGCGCGCCGTCAGGCCCTGGCCGATGCGGAACTGGAGTTGCAACTGAAGGCCGAGGCGCTCGATGTGAGCCTGCCCGGCCGTGCCCGCGGCACCGGTGGCCTGCACCCCATCACTCGCGCCATGGAGCGCATCGAGTCCATCTTCGGCTCCATGGGCTTCGATGTGGCCGATGGCCCCGAGATCGAGAACGACTGGTTCAACTTCACCGCGCTGAACACGCCGGAGGATCACCCGGCCCGGTCCATGCATGACACCTTCTACATCGAAGGCGGCCATGTGCTGCGCACCCACACCAGTCCCATGCAGATCCGCTATGCGGTTCAGCATGTCAAGAAGCACAAGGCCCTGATCGACGCCGGCCAGCCCATGCCCGAGATCCGCGTGATCGCGCCGGGCCGCACCTACCGTGTCGACAGCGATGCCACCCACTCGCCGATGTTCCACCAGGTCGAAGGCCTGTGGGTGGGCGAGAACATCAGCTTCAAGGACCTGAAGTCGGTCTACCTGAACTTCATCACCTCCTTCTTCGAAACCGATCAGCTGGAGTTGCGTTTCCGCCCCAGCTATTTCCCCTTCACCGAGCCCAGCGCCGAGATCGACATCATGTTCGGCTCAGGTCCGCTGAAAGGCCGCTGGCTCGAGGTCTCGGGTTCCGGCCAGGTGCATCCGCAAGTGATCCGCAATATGGGCCTGGACCCCGAGCGCTACATTGGTTTTGCCTTCGGCTCGGGCATCGACCGCCTGGCCATGTTGCGCTACGGCGTGAATGATCTGCGCCTGTTCTTTGATGGCGATCTGCGCTTCTTGAGCCAATTCAAGTAAGCCCCGCGCGCCGCCATCCACCAGAACACGCTCGAGAGAGCAGAGAAGAAGAGATTTCACATGCAATTCCCTGAATCCTGGCTGCGGTCCTTCTGCAACCCGCCGCTGAATACGCAAGAGCTGGCCGACCTGCTGACCATGTCGGGCCTGGAAGTCGAAGAGCTGCGCCCGGTGGCGCCGCCTTTCCATGGCATCGTGGTCGCCGAGATCCTGGAGGCCGAGCAGCACCCCAACGCCGACAAGCTGCGCGTCTGCAAGGTCAATGCCGGTGCGGCGTTCAATAACGGTGAGCTTCTGCAGATCGTGTGTGGCGCGCCCAATGCGCGCGCAGGCATCAAGGTGCCGCTGGCCACGGTGGGCGCTGAGCTGCCGCCGGGCGAAGACGGCAAGGCCTTCAAGATCGGCGTGGGCAAGCTGCGCGGCGTGGAGAGCTTCGGCATGCTGTGCTCGGCGCGTGAGCTCAAGCTCAGCGAGGAGCATGGTGGCCTGTTCGAGCTGGCGTTGGACGCGCCCGTCGGCCAGAACATCCGCGAGCATCTGAACCTGGACGACACCTTGTTCACCCTCAAGCTGACGCCCAATCTGGCGCATTGCCTGAGCGTGTACGGCGTCGCTCGTGAGGTGTCCGCGCTGACTGGCACGCCGCTGCAGGCACCGGCCATCAGCCCGGTGCAGCCGCAGCACGATGCCAAGCTGCCGGTGCGCATCGAGGCCGCCGATCTCTGCGGCCGCTTCTCCGGTCGCATCGTGCGTGGTGTCAACACGCAGGCCAAGACCCCTGCCTGGATGGTGGACCGTCTGGCCCGTTGCGGCCAGCGCAGCGTCGCGCCCCTGGTGGACATCTCCAACTACGTGATGTTCGAGCTGGGCCGCCCCTCGCACATCTTCGACCTCGACAAGATTGACCGTGAGCTGGTGATCCGCTGGGCCAAGAAGGGCGAGAGCCTCAAGCTGCTCAATGGCAACACCGTCGAGCTGGACGAGACCGTGGGCGTGGTGGCCGATGCCTCGGCGCCCGAGTCTCTGGCCGGCATCATGGGCGGCGACGCCACTGCCGTGTCGGACGACACCCGCAATGTCTACGTCGAAGCCGCCTTCTGGTGGCCCAAGGCCGTGGCCGGCCGTTCGCGCCGCTACAACTTCTCGACCGACGCCGGCCACCGCTTCGAGCGCGGTGTGGACCCGGCCGACACGGCCCTGCATATCGAGCGCATCACCCAGCTGATTCTCGAGATCTGCGGCGGCGAAGCCGGCCCCCTGGACGACCAGATCAGCGCCTTGCCCGAGCGCAAGCCGGTGGCTCTGCGTGTCGCTCGCGCCGCCAAGGTGATCGGCATGCCGGTGACGCAGGAAGACTGCGCCCGCGTTTTCAGCCGTCTGGGCCTGCAGTTCAGCGAGGCGCCGGGCGTGCTGACCGTGACGCCGCCGAGCTGGCGCTTCGATCTGCAGATCGAGGAAGACCTGATCGAAGAAATCATCCGCGTGCAGGGCTACCCCAGCCTGCCCAACACCCCGCCGCTGGCGCCGGTGGTGGCCAAGGTGGCCTCGGAATCGCGCCGCGCCATCCATGCGCTGCGCCATGCCGTGGCAGCTCGGGACTATTTCGAGACCATCAACTTCAGCTTCGTGGAATCCCGCTGGGAGGCCGAGCTGGCCGGCAACAGCCACCCGATCCAGCTGCTCAACCCCATCGCCGCCCCCCTGGCCGTGATGCGCAGCAGCCTGATCGGCAGTTTGATCCAGGCCCTGCGCCACAACCTGAGCCGCCGTGCCAGCCGCGTGCGCCTGTTCGAGATCGGCCGTGTGTTCCTGCGCGACGCCTCGGTGCAGGAGAGCGACAGCAGCATCGCCGGCGTGGCCCAGCCCATGCGTCTGGCGGGTCTCGCATTCGGCCCGGCGGACCAGCCGCAGTGGAGCCAGCGCGATCGCCAGGTCGACTTCTTCGATGTGAAGGGCGACCTAGAAGCCTTGTTCGCGCCGCGCCAGCTGCAGTTCAAGCCGGCCCAACATCCGGCCCTGCACCCGGGCCGCAGCGCCCGCGTCGAACTGGATGGCCGTGACATCGGCGTGATCGGCGAGCTGCACCCCAAGTGGCGCCAGGGCTACGAGCTGCCCAGCGCGCCGGTGCTGTTCGAGCTGGACCTGCCGGCCGTGCTGGAGCGCCAGCTGCCGGCGGCACAGGCGATTCCGCGCCAGCAGTCGGTGCTGCGTGATCTGGCCGTCATCGTCGGCGAACAGGTCAGCCACGATGCGCTGATGCAGACCATTGCAAGCGCCCACGCCGGCCTGATCCGCTCGGCCCGCTTGTTCGACGTCTTCAAGCCCACGCAGGCCAATGCCGAGCTGAAGGACGGCGAGCGCAGCATGGCCGTGCGCTTGGAGCTGCTGGACGACGAGGCCACCTTGACCGATGAGCGCATCGAGCAGACGGTGGCGGCCGTGGTGGCAGCCCTGGCTGAACAACTGGGCGCCCGCCTGCGCGGCTGAGTGCCGCAACGACTGCAAGCAAGGCAAGACGCTGATGACTGCACACGACACCCGGGACGATGACGCGCTCGACGATCAGGCTCTGATCGCCGCGGCCCGCGTTCTGCTGCCCACGCTGGAAACCCCGACCTTGACCAAGGCCGAGCTGGCCGAACTGCTGTTCGACAAGCTGGGCTTGAACAAGCGCGAGTCCAAGGACATGGTCGAGGCCTTTTTCGACATCATCCACAGCACTTTGGTGCGCGGACAGGATGTGAAGCTGTCCGGTTTTGGCAATTTCAACATCCGCCGCAAGGCGCCGCGCCCGGGCCGCAACCCGCGCACGGGTGAAGCCATCCCCATCAAGGCCCGCGATGTGGTCACTTTCCATGCCAGCCACAAGCTCAAGGACGTGGTCCAGGGCGAGGTAGGCGGGGAAGATGACTTCGAGTAGAGTCTGACCTCCCCACCGAAAGCCCTTGATTTGCATGGAAAACGCGCTGCCCGCCATCCCTGCCAAACGTTACTTCACCATCGGTGAGGTCAGCGATTTGTGCGGCGTGAAGCCCTATGTGCTGCGCTACTGGGAGCAGGAGTTCATCCAGCTCAAGCCCATGAAGCGGCGCGGCAACCGGCGCTACTACCAGCACCACGAGGTGCTGCTGATCCGCCGCATCCGCGGCCTGCTCTACGACCAGGGCTTCACCATCAGCGGTGCTCGTAACCAGCTGATGGAAGGCGGCGCTGCCCGCAGCGACGCTGCGGCTTTGGTGTTCAAGCAGGAAGCCGACGAAGCCCAGCGCCTCGAGGACGAAGCCGGCTTCGACGATGGCGACATCGTCGTGCGCGCCACGGCCTTGCCCGGCGGCGCGGGCGCCAGCGCTGGCGTGGCGGCCCTGGCCGCGCAACCGTCGGCCGCCCGCAGCACCGCGGGTCTGGACGAGTTGGCCGGCATGTCGCTGCGTCTCGGCGGCGTGCTGGGTGGGGTTGAACCGCTGACTCTGGCCCAGGTCAAAGAAGAATTATTGGCAATTCGCCAAACTCTCTTGCCATGAGCATAAAAATGCTCCTATAATGCAAAGCTCAGTCGGGGCGTAGCGCAGCCTGGTAGCGCACTTGCATGGGGTGCAAGGGGTCGTGAGTTCGAATCCCACCGTTCCGACCATTTAAAAAGTGATGACGGGTCAGATGTGAAAACATCTGACCCGTTTTCCATTGGGCTCGGGCTTCGTGTTCAGCGCGGCTACAGCTCCTACTGGCGCTTGGACTCTGCCATCGGTCTGAGTGCTGAGGGCTTGCGGTTCTTGCGCAGTCATTTCCACCCCCATCCCCGTCCCCGCATCCTCTCGGGCTCGACTGCTGGTTCTTGTGCCGGCACCGCCAGGCGCTTGTCACGAGCTGTTGCTCAATCCCAATCTTGTTCACCGCCGAGGGCCCGGAGGCCCGGAGTAGAGCGGCTAGACTGCCCCTCGCTTTGACGCAGATCGCCTGGGAGGGTGCATGGGACAACAGAAGAACAGGTTCAGCCGCTACTCGGGGCTGGCTCGTGATCCGAGGGCGAGCCGGGCGCCATGGGCGGCTCCATCGCTGTTCGGTTTGCTTCTGCTGAGCCTCAGCTTGCCGGCGCTGTCCGCGGCCACCGTGAGCGTGTCTCCCAGCGCTGAGGTGGCTGAGTTTCATCAGCTGCGTGTCAGCTTTTCCGAGCCTGTGGTGCCCGCTGGCGATCCGCGCCTGCCTGCGCCGGTGAGTCTGAGTTGCGGCGGCAAAGCCCTGAAGCTGGACGAGGGTCGATGGAACAACGCGCGCGAGTGGGTCTGGCGTGCCGGCAGCCCAGGCTCAGTCGTGGGGCCGGAACAAAGCTGCGAGGTGCACGTGCTGGACAGCTTCAAGGCCGTGGGCGGCGCGCTCAGCGGACCGCAGACCGTCAGCTTTCGCACCGGCCCGGTTCGTTTGCAGCAGGTGCAACCCTGGCCGGGCAGCGAGATCGAGGAAGACCAGCATTTCCTGCTCCGTTTCAACGGCGCCATCAGCGAAACCCAGCTGCGCCAGCGCGCCTGGTGCGAGGTGGAGGGCCTGGGCGAGCGCATCCCGGTGCAGGCGGTGCAGGGTGAGGCGCTGGCTGCCGTGCTCAAGTCGCGCGGTCGCAGCCAGGCGGCGGCACGGCTGCCTGGCAGCCATTGGCTGCTGCACTGCCAGCGGCCGCTGCCGCAGGCCACCAAGATGCGTCTGCTCTGGTCCAACAGCGACGCGGGGCCCCAGGCGGCCGCCAAGCGGCGCGCGGACGAAACCCATGCCTACCAGGTGCGGCGCCCCTTCACAGCGGAGTTCTCCTGCGAGCGCGAACGTGCCAATGTGCCCTGCATGCCGGTGCGGCCGATGCGGGTGCTCTTCAGTGCGCCGGTGTCGCGTGAACAGGCTCTGCAGCTGACGCTGAAATCGGCCTCGGGCCAGCTGCTGAAACCGCTCAAGCCCAAGGGTGAGGAGTCGGCCGAGCTGTCGATGCTGGAGTTTCCCTTTCCGCTGGCCGAGAACGCGGCGTTCAGCCTGCAGATGCCGGCCGGACTCAAGGACATGACCGGCCGGCCTCTGGCCAATGCGGCCAGCTTTCCGCTGCAAGTGGCCACGGGCGCATCGCCGCCGCTGGCCAAGTTCGCAGCCGCACCGTTTGGTGTGATCGAGCGCGAGCCCGGGGGCAAAGAGCCGGCCCTGCTGCCCATCACCATGCGCCATGTGCAAAGCGATTGGGGCGGCGGCGGCGCTGCGCAGGCGCCCGGCGAGATTCGCGTCAAGCGATTGAGCAGCCCCGCCGAGGTGCTGGCCTGGTATGCGCGGGTCAGCCGTTATCACGAGAGCCAGCTCAGCGCGCGTGAGGCCGGCCTGCCCGAGGGGCAGTGGTACGAGACCTTGCAAGAGACCGATGGCCGCGGCCAGCCCGTGGCGCGCAAACAGATGCGCCACATCGCCAGCCGCGAGCTGGCCTTGCTGGACAAAGACCCGCAGGCGCAAACGCTCAAGCTGCCGCCGCCTCCGACCCCGCCGCAAGGCGCCGAGCCGCGGCCTTTTGAAGTCATCGGCCTGCCTCTGAATGAGCCGGGCTACCACGTGGTGGAACTGCGTTCGCCGCGCCTGGGCCAGGCCTTGCTGGACAAGACCGCGCCCATGTTTGTGCGCACCGGCGTGCTGGTCACCAACCTGGGCGTGCATTTCAAATGGTCGCGCGAGAACAGCCTGGTCTGGGTGACCCGCCTGGATCGCGGCCAGCCTGTCGAGGGGGCCGAGGTGGTGGTGCACGATTGTGCCGGCAAGCCACTCTGGAGCGGCCGCACCGATGCCCAGGGCCGCGCGCTGGTGCAGCAGGCGCTGCAGCCCCCGGGCTGGGACGACAAGCGTTGCGTGGCCGAGCGGGGCTTCTTCGTGACGGCTCAGAAAGCCGATGCGGCCGGTGCTGCCCCCGACATGGCCTTTGTCTTCAGCAACTGGAACCGCGGCATCGAGCCCTGGCGATTCAATCTGCCGACGATCTATGGCGCCGGCAGCCCCGAGGTGCGCGTTCACACGGTGCTGGACCGCAGCCTGCTGCGCGCCGGCGAGACCGTGTCCATGAAGCATTTCTTCCGCCTAGAGACCCGCCAGGGTCTGAAGCTGGCGGGGCCCGAGCAACTGCCCACCAAGCTCAAGCTGACCCATCTGGGCAGCGGCAGCGAAGTCGAGCTGCCGATCAGCTGGCCCAGCCCGCGCAGCGCCAGCTCGCAATGGGTGATACCCGCCGGCGCCAAGCTGGGCAGCTACAGCATCGAGCTGCTGCGCGAAAGTCGCGGCGCCGGCGACGGCGAAGCCCGCAGCTGGATGGCCGGCAGCTTCCATGTCGAAGAGTTCCGCGTGCCCCTGATCAGCGCCACCTTGAGCGCGCCCAAGGCGGTGCAGGTGGCGCCCAAGGAGCTGCGCCTGGGGGCACAGCTCAACTACCAGGCCGGCGGCCCCATGGCCCAGGCGCCGCTCAGGTTCAGCGCCTTGCTGCGCCCGCGCAGCCTGCACTTTGCCGGCTACGAGGAGTTCAGCTTCGAGCCGCCGCGCGGCCTCGGTGAGGCCGAGCGTTTCCAGGACGAAGGCGAGGGCGAGGAGGGCGCCAGCCCGGCGCGCGACACCCGCCTGGTGCTAGACAAGCAGCCCGCCGTCACCGACCGCCAGGGCGCAGCCGAGGCCGTCATCAAGAACCTGCCCGCCCTGAGCCGGCCCAGCGAACTGCTGGCCGAGCTCAGCTACAGCGACCCGAACGGCGAGGTGCGCAGCGTCAACCAGACCGTGGCGCTCTGGCCCTCCAAGCTGGTGCTGGGTCTGCGCACGCGCAGCTGGTCCAACAACCGCGGCAGCCTGGCCTTCAGCGCCCTGGCCCTGGACACGGCCGGCAAGCCGGTGGCCGGCCAGCGCCTGGAGGTCAAGGCGCAGCTGCGCCAGACCCTCAGCAGCCGCAAGCGCATGGTGGGCGGCTTCTATGCCTACGACAACCGCACCGAGCTCAAGGACCTGGGCACGGTCTGCAGCGGCAGCAGCGATGCCCAGGGCCTGCTGGCCTGCGAGGCCAAGCTCGAGGTCTCGGGCGAGGTGGAGCTGGTGCTCAGCGCCAAGGACAGCGAAGGCCGGCCCAGCCAGGCGGCAGCCAGCGCCTGGATGAGCCAGGAGGGTGAGCTCTGGTTTGCGCAGGACAACGACGACCGCATCGATGTGCTCGCCGAGAAAAAGCGTTATGTGCCGGGCGAGACCGCCCGTTTCCAGGTGCGCATGCCCTTCCGTGAAGCCACGGCCCTGGTGGCGATCGAGCGCGAGGGCGTGATCGACACCCGCGTCGTCAAGCTGACTGGCCGCGACCCCAGTTTTGAGCTCAAGATCGAGCGCGCCTGGGCGCCCAATGTCTACGTCAGCGTGCTGGCCCTGCGTGGGCGCATCCAGCATGTGCCCTGGTACTCTTTCTTCAGCTGGGGCTGGCGTGCGCCGCGCGACTGGTGGGCCGCCTGGCGCGAAAGCCGCAACATGCCCGCGCCCACGGCCATGGTGGACCTGGCCAAACCCTCCTACAAGCTCGGCGTGGCCGCCGTGCAGGTGGGCCTGGCCGAGCACCAGCTGCAAGTCAAGGTCAGCCCGGAGCGCAGCCAGTACGGTGTGCGCGAGACCGTACGCACCCGTGTGCAGGTGACGCAAGATGGCCGCCCGGTGCCCGGGGCCGAGCTGGCATTTGCCGCCGTGGACGAAGGCTTGCTGGCCCTGCGCGGCAACAGCAGCTGGGAGCTGCTGCCGGCCATGATCCAGCAGCGCAGCTGGGGCGTGGACACGGCCACGGCGCAGAGCGAAATCATCGGCCGGCGCCACTACGGCCGCAAGGCGGTGGCGGCCGGCGGCGGCGGGGGCCGCGCGCCCACCCGTGAGCTTTTCGACACGCTTTTGCTCTGGCGCAGCACGGTCAAGCTCGATGCGCGCGGCGAAGCGCTGATCGAGGTGCCGCTCAACGACTCGCTGACCAGCTTCCGCCTGGTCGCCGTGGCCGATGCCGGCAGCCACCAGTTCGGCACGGGCCAGGCCACGGTGAGGGTGACGCAGGACCTGCAAGTGCTGTCCGGCTTGCCGCCGCTGGTGCGCGAGGGCGATGAATTCCAGGCCAATCTGACCCTGCGCAACAGCAGTGCGCGGGTCATGAATCTGCGCGCTGAGCTGCAGGTGCAGCCGCAGGTGGCGGCCGGTGCGGCCGCGCTGCCCGTGACGACGCTGCCCGCCCAGACCTTGAAGCTGGCCGCCGGTGAGGCCCGAGAGCTGAGCTGGAGTTTCAAGGTGCCCGAAGGCAGCTCCGGGCTGCAGTGGCAGGCCACGGCCAGCGAGCAGGGCAGCGCCAGTGGCGGCCAGGCCCCGGCGCGTGATCAGCTGCGGGTGAGCCAACGGGTCTTGCCTGCCGTGCCAGTGCAGGTCTGGCAAGCCAGCCTGAGCCAGCTCGATGGCCGCCTCAGCCTGCCCGTGGCGCCGCCGGCCGGTGCCTGGCCGGAAACAGGCGCCAAGCGCGGTGGCGTCAACCTGGTGCTGCAGCGCCGCCTGGGCGGCGATCTGCCGGGGCCGCGGCGCTTCTTCGAGACCTATCCCTACAGCTGCCTGGAGCAGCAAACCTCCAAGGCCCTGGGCCTGCACGATGCGGCGTTGTGGCAGTCGGTGCTGGCGGCCATGCCGTCCTATCTGGACAGCGACGGCCTGGCGCATTACTTCCCGCCGCGGCCGGATGAAGCCTCGCGTGGCAGCGAGCGCCTGACGGCCTATTTGCTGGCCGCTTCGCATGAGGCCGGGCGCGACATCCCGCCGGCCCTGCGCGAGAAGTTGCTGCAAGGCCTGACGGCCTATATCGACGGACGCATCAGCCGCAGCAGCTGGTCACCGCGCGGCGCCGAGATCGATGCCGATGTGCGCCGCCTGGCGGTGCTGGAGGCCTTGTCGCGCTACGGTCGGGCCACGCCGGCGGGGCTCAGCACCGTCAATGCCAAGGCTTTGGCGTCCTGGCCGACAGCCGCCGTGATCGACTGGCTCAATATCCACAAGCGCATGGCGCAGGCGCCGCAGCGTGCCCAGCGCCTGGCCGAGGCCCAGGCCTTGCTGCGCAGCCGCGTTTTGTATCAGGGCACGGTGCTGCGATTCAGCACCGAGGAGAGCGATGCCTGGTGGTGGCTGATGGACAACGCCGATGCCAACGCCTCGCGCCTGATGCTGGCCGTGCTGGACGAAGCCGGCTGGGCCGAGGAGCTGCCGCGCCTGCTGCAAGGCAGCCTGGGCCGTCAGACGCGCGGGGCCTGGAGCAGCACCACGGCCAATCTCTGGGGCGTGCTGGCGCTGGACAAGTTCGCGGCGCGTTTCGAAAGCGTCAAGCCCGGTGGCAAGACCGAGGCGACGCTGAGCCCGGCGCCGCTGCAAGCGCTGGACTGGTCGCGCCAGCCCGAGGGCGGCAGCCTGCTGCTGCCCTGGAACAGCGGCAATCTGAACGTGGAGCACAAGGGCGCGGGCAAGCCCTGGCTGACCGTGCAGTCGCTGGCGGCCGTGCCGCTCAAGCAGGCGGCCAGCGCGGGCTACCGCCTGCAACGCACGGTGCAGGCTGTGGAGCAGAAGGTGGCCGGGCGCTGGAGCCGGGGCGATGTGCTGCGCGTGCGCCTGGAGCTGGAGGCGGGCAGCGATATGGCCTGGGTGGTGCTGGCCGATCCGCTGCCCGGCGGCGCAGCCGTGCTGGGCGCCGAACGGGTGGCCGAGCTCAGCCGCAATGCCAAGCCGGGTGATGAAGCGCGCGTGCCGCCCACGTTTGAGGAGCGCAGCCACGAGGCCTGGCGCGCCTATTTCGAGCGCCTGCCGCGCGGCAAGCATGTGCTGGAGTACACCGTGCGCCTGAACAACGTCGGCCGGTTCCAGATGCCGGGCACCCGGGTCGAGGCCATGTACGCGCCCGAAAACTTCGCCGAGCTGCCCCAGGCCTCGCTGGAGGTGGCGCCTTGAGGGGATGCGTTCGCGGGGCATGGCTGCTGGCCGGCCTGCTGCTCGCCGCGAGCGCGCCGGCCCTGGCGCAGCCCAGCTTTCAGGAGATCAAGGCCGCACATCGGGTGTCGGATCTCACCCTGCTGGACCGGCGCGGCGAGCCGCTGCAGACCCTGCGCCTGGACCCGCAGCGGCGCGTGCTCGACTGGCTGCCATTGAGCCAACTCTCGCCGGCCTTGCTGCAGGCGATCTTGCTGGGCGAGGATCGGCGCTTTTACGAGCACAGCGGTGTGGACTGGAGTGCCGTGGCCAGCAGCGCCTGGGCCAATCTCTGGAACCAGCGCACACGCGGCGCGTCTACCGTGACCATGCAGCTGGCCGGCTTGATCGACGCCGGCCTGGCCCGCCCGGCGGGCGGCCGCAGCGCCGGCCAGAAGCTGGGCCAGGTCTGGCTGGCGAGTCAGCTGGAGCGGCGCTGGAGCAAGGCGCAGATCCTGGAGGCCTACCTCAACAGCGTGCCCTTCCGGGGCGAGCTGGTCGGCATCCACGCGCTGTCCCAGGTGCTGTTCGGCAAACACCCCTCGGGCCTGACGGCGGTCGAGGGCGCCCTGGCCGCCGCCCTGCTGCGCGCGCCCAATGCCGGCGTGGCGGCTTGGAGCCAGCGCGCCTGCGGCCTGCTCAAGCTGCAGGGCCTGGGCTGCGAAGCCGTGGCGGGCCAGGCCGAGGCGGCCTTGCTGCGCCCGGCCGGCATGCCGCTGGGTGAACAGCTGGCGCCCCATTTCGCCCGCCAGGTCTTGCGAGCGGAGGGGCCGGCCCAGCAGCGCAGCAGCCTGGATGCGGGCTTGCAGCGCCAGGCGGCCCGCCTGCTCAAGAACCAGCTGGCCGAGCTGGGCGGGCGCAATGTGGAGGACGGCGCCGTGCTCGTGCTGGACAACGCCAGCGGCCAGGTGCGCGCCTGGGTGGGCAGCAGCGGCGCCTTCTCGGCCGCGGCCCAGGTGGACGGCGTGCTGGCGCGGCGCCAGCCGGGCTCCACGCTCAAGCCCTTCATCTACCAGCTGGCGCTGGAGCGGCGCCTGATCACGGCGGCCAGCCTGCTGGAGGATTCCCCGGCGCAGATCAACACCCCGGCGGGCCTCTACATCCCGCAGAACTACGACCGGCAGTTCAAGGGCTTCGTCTCGGCGCGCAGCGCCCTGGGCAGCAGCCTCAATGTGCCGGCCGTGCGCTTGATGGCAATGCTGGGCAGCGATGCGGTGTTCGAGCGCCTGAACCAGCTCGGCCTGCAGCTCAGCGAGACGGCCGGCTTTTACGGCCTCTCGTTGGCCTTGGGCAGCGCCGATGTGACGCTGCTCAATCTGGCCAATGCCTACCGCAGCCTGGCCAATGGGGGCGTGCTGGGGCCGGTGCAGATGCAGGCCCAGGTTCAGGCTCAAGCGCAGTCACAGTCGCCGGCGGCGCAGACCGGCCGCCGCCGTGTGGCCGAGGCCGGCGCCAGCTTCATCGTGGCCGACATGCTGGCTGACAACAACGCGCGCGCCATCAGCTTCGGTCTCGACAGCCCGCTGGCCCTGGCCAGCTTCGCGGCGGTCAAGACCGGCACCAGCAAGGACATGCGCGACAACTGGTGCCTGGGTTTCAGCGATCGCTACACGGTCGGCGTGTGGGTCGGCAATGCCAGCGGTGCGCCCATGCACGGCGTCAGTGGCATCAGCGGGGCGGCGCCGGTCTGGGCCGGCTTGATGCGCTATTTGCACCAAGGGCGGCCCTCGCGCGCGCCGGCGGCGCCGGCCAGCGTGCTGCCGCTGACGGTTCAGTTCGACGGGGTGCCCGAGCCGGCGCGGCGCGAGTGGTTTGTGCGCGGCACCGAGCAGGTGCGCTGGGGCGCGGGCAGCCAGCTGCATGCTTCAGCTGAGGTGCAGGGCATTCGCAGCCCGGTGGATGGCAGTGTCTTCGCGCTCGACCCCGACATGCCGCCCCAGGCGCAAAAAATCCGTTTCGAAGGCCAGTCCGGTCAGTGGGAGCTGGACGGCAGGATCCTCGGCCGCGGGCGCCAGCTGAACTGGGCGCCCTGGCCCGGCCGCCATCAGCTGCGCCTGCTGGATGCGCGCGGGCGCGAGCTGCAGCGCCTCAGTTTCGAGGTGCGCGGCGCCCAGCTGAAGCCGGGCGCGCCGGGGTCGCCTGTGTCGCCCGCTCGCGCACGGCCTGCGCCTTCGCCGGCAGGCCTTCGCTGACCCAGGCTTCCAGCAAGGTGTAGGTCACGGCCAGCACCACCGGGCCGATGAACAGGCCCACCAGGCCGAAGGCCAGGAGGCCGCCGATCACTCCGGCGAAGATCAGCAGCAGGGGCAGGTCGGCGCCTTTCTTGATCAGCCAGGGGCGCAGGAAGTTGTCCAGCGTGGTCACCAACAGAGTCCAGACCAGCAGCACTGTGGCCCAGACGTTGTCGCCGCTCCAGAATAACCAGGCCACAGCCGGCGCCAGCACCAGGGCCGGGCCGATCTGGGCCAGGCAGGCCATCAGCATCACGGCGCACAGCAGACCGGCGAAGGGCACGCCGCTGATCCACAGGCCCAGGCCACCGAGCGCGGTCTGCACCAGGGCGGTGACCACAATGCCCAGGGCCACGCCGCGGATGGCTTGGCCGGCCAGGGTGATGACGGCGTCGCCTTGCTCGCCGGCCAGGCGGCGGGCGAAGCGGCGCACATGGAGCACAGCGCTCTCGCCCTCGCTGTAGAGGATGGCCGCGATGGCCACGGTGAGAAGGAATTGCAGTCCGATCATGCCCAGATTGCCGGCCTGGGCGGCCGTCCATTTGAGGCTGCTGCCCACATAGGGCTTGATCATGGCCAGCAGCGAGCTCAAGCCCTCCTGCGCCACCTTGTGCCAGAAGGCTGCCAGGTTCTCGCCGATCACCGGCAGGCTGGCCAACCAGGCCGGCGGTTCGGGGATTTGCGCATCCAGCAGCTTGGGCGCCCAGGCCATGACCTGATCGGCATGGGTCACGACGGTGGACAGCGCAATCGACAAGGGCACAAACAGCAGCAGCAGCAGGCCCAGCACCATGACGCTGGTGGCCAGGCCGCGCCGGCCCCAGAGCCGGGCCTGCAAGCTCTCCATCAGCGGCCAGGTGGCCACCACCACCATGGTCGCCCAGACGCTGGCGCCCAGAAAGGGCTGCAAGACCCACAAGGACGCAAAGATCAGCAAGGCCACGGCCAGCACGGCCAGCAAGATGCGAGTGATGTCCTGGCGCGGCGCGTCGGGCGGGGGCGAGGAAGGCTGGGGCGAAGAAGGCTTCATGGTCGACAGGTTCGGCACTTAGGCCGGCAGCAGCGTTGGGCCCGATTCTCGGGCCAGAACGCTGCCGCGCCTTCGACCTCAGCTCAAGCGGCTGCGCAGGCCGCAGGCTCAGGGGTGCTCATTGCGCGCGCGGATCACCAGGTCCACCAGGTCCGAGCCGCCGCTGGCGAAGTTGTTGCTGGCGTTGTGCGCGCTCTGCACGGCGACGGCATAGGGCTGGCCGTCCCAGTAGCCCCAGAAAGCGCCGCCGCTTTGGCCGGGCCAGACATCGCCACGATGGCTCATGCTTTCATGTGAATCCGGGCTCCAGAAATCACCGTCCAGGGCGATGCCGTCCTGCCAGATCGGGCGCTGGCCGCCCGTCAGGTCGCCGGGATAGCCGACATGGGTCCAGTAAGCGCCGCCGTCCCAGCTGTCGCTGTAGGACTTGGTGCCCAGCCAGCCGGTGGCATTGCCGACATTGCGATCCAGCACCACCACGACATAGTCGAACTTCGCCTCGTTGCTGTCGATGGTGGGCGGCGTCACCTTGACCTTGAAGTAGGTGCGCACGCCGTAGGCCGTGCCGTAGGGGGCGCTGCCGTTGTAGTACATGGGCGTGAATTTGAGCCAGCCCGTGGTGTTGTTGGGCCGCCAGTCAATCACATGCGAACAGGTCAACAGGTGGCGTGGGCCCACCATCACGCCGCTGCCATTGCCCAGCGGGCTCTCCACCCGTCCGTTGCAGCGCCAGGGGTAGGCGTTGCTGTAGAACACGCGCCGGCCGTCCGCCCCAAAGATGGTCTTCGCCCCGGCTTGCGGCTCGGGCAGGTAGTCCAGACGTTCGATGAACTTGGGCCGACGCAGGCTGGCCGGCTCCAGGCGGGCCGTGAACTCGACATCGACATGCTCGGGAATGAAGGCTTCGGTGCCGGCTTCAATGCCCTTGTCGCTGAGCGCGGCGCTCTTGCTCAGGGACTTGATCTCCACGGCTTCGGTGCCGCGCGGATAGCTGCGCCCATCGACTTCGATCATGGCTGGGGCCTGGCTCAGCAATTTTTCGCTGAGGCCGGCCGGCAGGCGGGCGCTGGCTTTGCGTGACTTGAGCTTGAGCACCGCTTCTTGCAGGCTCGGGGCGGGAAACTCGCGGCTCAGTTCCAGATGTTCTTCCATGGTGCAACTCCCAAGAATTGGCCCGCGCAGGGCAGGGCCAGAGGCAGGCCGGCTCGAGGTGAGCGAGGCCGACCGGGTTGAGTGAAATGACATGGCGAGGGCGTTGAAATCAACGCAGCTCTACGCGGGCGCGCATCTCGCATCCAAAGCGAAGAATCGCTGCGTGGGGCCCGTGGTGCAGCCAGCATCGGGCTGGGCATCGCAGCGAAGGCCGGGCCGTGGCTGCCCTGGCTGAAGGCAGATCGCGGTGCTGGCCGGGCGGCTGTTGTGCGGGCTTGGCAGCTCCAACTGCCGCGGCCCGTACCGCTCCGATGCACATGCTAGGCCGACCGCTTGGGCTCACAACCCCTAGCTTCTGGCTTGCCAGGCACGGACGGCGGGCCGTGCTCGACTTCGGTGAAAATTCCCTGCATGTCCAAGAAAACAGCCCATGTCAGCGAGACCCCGGCCACGCAGTTCCTGCGTCAGCGCCAGATCGCCTTCAGCGAACATGTCTACGACTATGTCGAGCATGGCGGTACCGCTGAAAGTTCGCGTCAGCTCGGTGTGCCCGAGCACCAGGTCGTCAAGACCCTGGTGATGCAGGACGAACGCGCCCAGCCCTTGATCGTGCTGATGCATGGCGACCAGAAGGTCAGCCTGAAAGAGCTGGCACGCCAGATCCCCTGCAAAAAGGTCGAGCCCTGCAAGCCCGAGGTGGCGCAGCGTCACAGCGGCTATCTGGTCGGCGGCACCTCGCCTTTTGGCACGCGCAAGACCATGCCGGTGTACGTCGAGGCCAGCATCCTTGCGCTGGAGCGCATCTGCATCAATGGCGGGCGGCGTGGCTACCTGGTGGGTTTGGACCCGCGGGTTCTGCCGGAGCTGCTGCAGGCGCGGGCGGTGCAGTGCGCCAGTGCAGAATAGCGTCCCATGCAAGACACTCTTTTCCCTCTCCTGGCCGCGCTTGTCGGCTACCTCGTCGGGTCTCTGTCCTTTGCCGTCATCGTCAGCCGGGCCATGGGCTTGTCCGATCCGCGCAGCTACGGCTCGGGCAACCCCGGTGCCACCAATGTGCTGCGCTCGGGCAACAAGGCCGCGGCGATTTTGACCCTGGTGTTTGACGCGCTGAAAGGCTATGTGCCGGTGCTGTTGGTGTTGCAGTTCGGCGCCCGTTTCAGTCTCGGCGAGGGCACGGCGGCTCTGGTCGGCCTCGCTGCATTCCTGGGCCATCTGTGGCCGGTGTTCTTCCGCTTCGAAGGCGGCAAGGGCGTGGCCACAGCGGCCGGCGTGATCCTGGCGCTGAACCCGGTCTTGGGCGCCGCCACCTTGTTGACCTGGCTGGCGATCGCCTATTTCACCCGCTACTCGTCCCTGGCCGCCATCGTCTCCGCCGCGTTCGCGCCCATCTACGAGATGTTCGGCTGGGGCACCGGCCCCAATGTCGGCGTGCTGGTGCTGATGGGCCTGCTGCTGGTCTGGCGCCACAGCGCCAATATCAAGAAGCTGATGAATGGCACCGAAAGCCGTCTGGGCCAGAAAGCGGCCGTGGCACCGCCCGCCGGCAGCAGCAAGAAACACCCGCATGGTCCCGAGGCAGCCCATGCCCACGGCCATTCGCACAAGCATCCCAAAAAGAAGGAAAGGCAAGCAACCAAATGACGACGATCCAACGATTTGATGTCGGCGCCCGCATGTCCGAGATGGCCGTGCACAACGGCGTGGTCTACCTGGCCGGCCAGGTGCCCGAAGACGCCAGCCAGGACATCACCGGCCAGACGGCCCAGGTGCTGGCCATGATCGACGCTCTGTTGGCTCGTGCCGGCAGCGACAAGAGCAAGATCCTGCGTGCGCAGATCTACATCGCCGACCTGGCCGATTTCCCCGGCATGAACGCCGCCTGGGACGCGTGGGTGGTACCCGGCCACACGCCGCCGCGCGCCACGGTCGAGGCCAAGCTGGCCCGGCCGGAGTGGAAGGTCGAGATTGTTGTGACTGCTGCGGTTTGAGCGGCCATTCTCAAGACAACAAGAAGGCGGGGTCGAAATGAGTCGACGCCGCCTTTTTTCTTTTGGGGCTGTGGCCTGGCGCGAGCTCTGGCCGCTGCTGGCGATCGTCGCCGTGGTGTGGGGGCTGAGCACTTGGGCCCGCCAAGGCCTGCATGAGGGCCAGGCGCAAAGCCTCCGGGAGAGGGCAAAGCCGGGCGATATCGTGATGCTGTCCAGCCGCAGCTGTGCCTACTGCAGCCAGGCACGCGAGTGGTTTGAAGCGGAGCGCATTCCCTACGCCGAGTGCTTCATCGAGAGCAATGCGCAGTGCGCGCAGCGTTTCCGGGAGACCCTGGCACAAGGCACGCCCACCTTCCTGGTCCGAGGTCAGGTCATCGTGGGTCTGGATCGGGCGCGGATGGTGGCGCTGCTGGAGCAGGCGGGGGCTGTGCAGCGCTAGCTTTGTCGCTGGCACCGGTGTGTGCGAACTCAGGCGGCCCGCAAGCATGCGGGCCGTCCTGAACGAGGCAGGCAAAGCCGCGCAGGCGGCCATACAAGACCTTCAGCCGTCCCGCAAGCATGCGGGCCGTCCTGAGTTAGCCACAAGGTCCTGCGCAGGCAGGACCTTGTGCGCGAACTCAGTCCTCGCTGCTGAAGACGAGTTTGACTTCGTGGCTTTGCTTTTCGCCGTTGCCTTCGAAGCGCCACTCCATCAGGGCTTCGGTCACGGCGCGGTCAAAGATGCGCGGCGGTTCGGATTCCAGGATCTGCACATCGATGACCTTGCCGTCGGGGCCGATGTTCATCTTGGCCTTGACCGAGCCGGTCTTGATGTTCTTCTTGGTTGCAGCCGCGGGGAACTCAGGCGGCACCTTCTTCAGGACCTTGGGGGAGGCCGTGGCGCTGGTCGCGATCAGGAGGGCGCCGAGCAGGCCAGCCGATGCGCGCAGCATCTGGGTGAGCAGCGTGGGTCGATTCGAAGGGGTCATGTCTTTCCTCTGCTGTGGTCTTGAAATGAGTGGCAAAACTGGGTGTCGCTCTGCACTCAGTGATGGGTGCGGAAGAAGCCGACCGCTTCCAGCAAGCGCGAGGAACTGCTGGTCAGCGCTTCGGTCGAGTGGCTCAGCTCACTCACCAGGCTGGCGTTCTGCTGGGTGCTGCGATCGAGTTCGTTCATGGCGTTGTTGACGATGCCGACGCCCGCAGCCTGTTCCTGGGCCGAGTGCGAAATTTCCTCGATCAGCTGGCCCATGTCGTTGACTTCGTTGACCACGCTGCTGATGGTTACGCCGGCGTTGTTCACCAGATCGGTGCCGGTTTCCACCTTGACCGTGGATTCTTGGATCAGCACCTTGATTTCCTTGGCGGCGGAGGCGGCGCGCGAAGCCAGGGCGCGCACTTCCGAGGCCACCACGGCGAAACCGCGGCCATGCTCGCCGGCGCGCGCCGCTTCCACGGCAGCGTTCAGGGCCAGGATGTTGGTCTGGAAGGCGATGCCGTCGATCACGCCGATGATGTCGCCGATCTTGCGCGAGCTGGCGCTGATCTCTTCCATCGTCGCCACCACCTGGGCCACGGCCTTGCCGCCGGCGCTGGCTGAATTGCGGGCCTTGCTGGCAATGCCGGCCGCCTTGCGGGTCAGTTCGCTGGCGCCGCTGAGGTTGGCGGCGATCTGCTCCACCGATGCGGCGGTGGTCTGCAGGCTGGAGGCCGAGCGCGCCGTGCGATCGGACAGATCGTTGTTGCCGCTGGCAATCTGGCTGGAGCTCTGGGCCACATCGGCGGCGGCCGCGCTGACGCTGCTGACCACGCCAGACAGCGCCTCCTGCATGCCTTGCATCACTTCCAGCATCTGCCCCAGTTCATCACTGCCGGCGGCGCCCACGCTGTGCGTGAGGTCGCCATTGCGGATGGCGTCGGCCGCGGCCTGGGCCTGTTTGACCGGGTTGATGATGGAGCGCGAGATCGCCAGGCCGCCAGCGCCTCCGATCACCACGGCGGCGATCACCAGCACCACGGTCACCAGCACCGAATTGCGGGCCAGCTCGCCACCGGCCACGGCCAGATCATGGGCGTTCTCGAACTGCATATCCACCAGGCCCTTCAGGCCGTCCTGATAGGCTTGTTGGGCCGGGCGCACATCGGTGATCAGACTCTCGCGCGCCTCATCAGGGCTGCCGTCCTGCTGCACCTTGCGGAACTTGTTGACCGAGGCAAAGAACTTGGCCTGGGCTTCCTTGACCTTCTCGACCTGAGCGGTTTCTTCACTGCCGTCCAGACTGCTTTGCAGGCTGGAGAGCTGTTTCTCGCTCTCCTGCACGGCGCCGTCGATCGCAGCTTTCTGCTTTTTGATCTGGCGGGCTTCGTCCAGCAGCAGCAGATCGCGTGCGGCGCGGGCGATCACATTGACATTGCCTTCCAGCGAGTTCGCTGCGGCGATCTTGACCAGGCTCTGATTGGCCGTGGTGTCCAGATCCTTGGCCAGGCGGTTGGCGCTGTAAGCGCCATAGCTGCCGATGATGATCAGCAAGACGATCAAGACGGCATAGCTCAAACCCAAGCGCTGGCTGATACGCAGTTTTGAGAGAAGACTCATGGCGGGCGCTTTCTTCCTAATGACAACAAACATCCACGGCTGACGCTGCCACCCTGTTATTTCTTGTGTGTGCAGCCTACCCGTGGATCTTCGGCAGGCTGCTGGAAGACTTAAGGATCATCGCAAAGCCCATCCGGCGGTCACGTTAAAAAAGCCCCAGACTTGCCGCATTTCCGCGCCCCTGGCGCAGCAATTCCGGGTTTTCGTGACTCATGTCGATGATGGTCGTGGGCTCTCGCGCGCAGGCGCCGGCGTCCAGGATGACCTGAAGCTGCTTGTCCAGGCGATCGGAGATCTCTTGCGCGTCATTCAGCGGCTCGCTGTCGCCGGGCGCGATCAAGGTGGTCGCCAGCAGGGGCTGGCCGAAGATGGCCAGCAGGTCCTGGGTCACCCGGTGATCGGGCACGCGCAGGCCGATGGTGCGGCGCGAAGGGTGGGAGAGGCGGCGCGGCACTTCCTTGGTCGCCTCCAGGATGAAGGTGAAGGGCCCCGGTGTCGCCATCTTGAGCAGGCGGTACTGGCGGTTGTCCACGCGCGCATAACTGGCCAACTCGCTGAGGTCGCGGCAGAGCAGGGTCAGGTGGTGCTTGTCGTCGACGCCGCGAATGCGCCGCAGCGCTTCGGCCGCCGCCTTGTCGTCCAGATGGCAGACCAGGGCGTAGCTGGAGTCGGTGGGGATGGCGGCGATGCCGCCGCCGTGCAGGATTTGCGCCACCTGCTTGAGGAAGCGGGGCTGCGGGTTGTCCGGGTGAACTTCGAAGAACTGAGCCATGGGCCATTGTGGCGCTGGCTCCAGCGCGCGTGCGCGGGGCGGTGCGAAAAAGACACGCGCGTCCCGCGGCCAGGGTTCACACCCTCACTGCGGCGGATGCACCCGGTCCGCCAGCTCCAGCCAGATCGGCTGCAGGCGGCCGGACAGGGCGTCCAGGCGGCCGAGGTCGATGCGGCTCTCGTCGGGTGAATGGAAATCGGAGCCGCGCGAGGCCAGCAGGCCGAACTCCAGCGCCGTCTCGGTGTACTTGGCGGCCTCAGCGGCCGTGTGGCTGCCGGTCACCACCTCGACGCCGCGGCCGCCATGGGCGATGAACTCGGTGAAGAGGGCGTACTCCTCGGTGGGCGTGAAGCCATAGCGCGCCGGGTGGGCGATCACAGCCATGCCGCCGGCCTCGCGCAGCCAGCGCACGGCGTCGCCCAGGCCGGCCCAGCGGTGTTCGACATAACCGGGCTTGCCCTCGGTGAGGAAGCGGCGGAACACCTCGCTGATGTCGCTGCAATGGCCGGCTTCCACCAGGAAACGGGCGAAATGGGTGCGCGAGATCAGCTCCGGGTTGCCCACATACTGCAGCGCACCTTCGAAGGCGCCGGGGATGCCCACGGCTGCCAGACCGGCCGCCATCTCTCGGGCACGCGGCTCGCGGCCGCCGCGGGTGGCGCGCAAACCCTGGATCAAGGCCTCGTTGTGGTGGTCAAAACCGAGGCCGACGATGTGCACCACGCGGCCTGCGAAGCTGACCGAAATCTCCACCCCGGTCAGGTAGGCCAGGCCCAGGGCCTGGGCGGCTTCCAGCGCGCGCTGCTGGCCGCCCACCTCGTCGTGGTCGGTCAGGGCCCAGAGCTCGACGCCATTGGCCTTGGCCCGCGCCGCCAGTTCCTCGGGCTGCAAGGTGCCGTCGGACACCCGCGAGTGGCAATGCAGATCGGCATTGCTGAGGTGGTGGAGGGCCCACTGGTGGACGGGTTGGCAGTCGAGGTTTGGATTCACCGGGCCATTTTAGGCGCCGGCCTCTTCCGTCATCGCCTCGACGATCATCTGCACCCGCTGCTGACCCTGGTATTCGTCCAGGCTCAGGCGGTAGGCCAAGAGGCCGCGCTCGGGCACCGGCTCGATGTGGCCGAACCAGATCGCATCGCGCAGGGCACCCCCCTGGCGCAGGCGCAGCTTGAGGTGACGCTCGCCGACGATGCGCTGCGAGATCACCTCGACCCGGTCGCAGAACAGCGGCGCTTCGAAAGCCTGGCCCCAGACCTGGGCGTCCAGGGCGCGCACGGTGTCGGCGGTGAACAGCTCCGGGGCCAGGGGGCCATCGGTGCGCAAGGTGCGGGTCAGGGCGGCAGCATCCAGCCATTCGGCCGCCACATCTTGCAAAGCCTGGTCGAAGCGCTCGAAGCCGTCGTCGGCCAGGGTGCAGCCGGCCGCCATGGCGTGGCCGCCGAACTTCTTGAGCAGCTCGGGGTGCCGCTTGCTGACCAGGTCCAGGGCGTCGCGCAGATGAAAGCCTGGGATGGAGCGGCCCGAGCCCTTGAGTTGACCGTCGGCGCCACGGGCGAAGACGAAAGTGGGCCGGTGGATGCGGTCCTTGAGGCGCGAGGCAATGATGCCGACCACGCCCTCGTGGAACTCGGGTTCGAACAGGGCCAGGGCGGCGGGGGGCTCACCCTTGAGGCGCGGGTCTTGCATCAGTTCGTCGAGCTTGAACTCGGCCTGCTCGCGCATATCGGCTTCGATCTCGCGCCGCTCGCGGTTGATGGCGTCGAGCTGACGCGCCAGTTCCAGGGCGCGGGTCGGATCGTCGCTGAGCAGGCATTCGATGCCCAGGGTCATGTCCGAGAGCCGGCCGGCGGCATTGATGCGCGGGCCCAGGGCAAAGCCGAGGTCGAAGGCATTGGCGCGGCTGCAGTCGCGGCCGGCGGCGGTGAACAAGGCAGCGATGCCGGGCTGCACCCGGCCGGCGCGCATGCGCTTGAGCCCTTGCGCGACCAGGCGGCGGTTGTTGGCGTCGAGCTTGACCACATCGGCCACCGTGCCCAGGGCCACCAGGTCCAGCAGGCCGTCGAGCTTGGGCTGTGGCGCGTTGTCGTAGCGGCCGCGCTGGCGCAGCTCGCTGCGCAGGGCCAGCAGCACATAAAAAGCCACGCCCACGCCAGCCAGGTTCTTGCTGGCAAAGCCGCAGCCGGGCTGGCTGGGGTTGACCAGGGCGTCGGCCGCGGGCAGCTCGATCCGGCCTTCGACCATGGCGGGCAGGTGGTGGTCGGTCACCAGCACGCGCAGGCCCAGGGCCTTGGCATGGGCCACGCCGGCCATGCTGGCAATGCCGTTGTCCACGGTCATCAAGAGCTGCGGCCGTTGCGGCAGGGCCAGCTCGACGATGGCCGGCGTCAGGCCGTAGCCATGGATGGCGCGGTCGGGCACCACGTAGCAGAGCTGCTCGGGCGCCGCGCCCAGCAGGGCCAGGCCGCGCAGGGCCACGGTGCAGGCGGTGGCGCCGTCGCAGTCGTAATCGGCGACCAGGCAAATGCGCTGGCGCTGCTCGATGCAGTCGGCCAGCAGGCGCGCGGCCTCCTGGATGCCTTTCAAATCCTCGGGGGGCAGTAAGCGGGCCAGGCCGTCGTCCAGCTCCTCGGCCGAGCTGACGCCGCGCGAGGCGAACAGGCGCGCCAGCAGGGGCGCAACGCCGGCTTGTTCCAGCGCCCAGGCGGTGCGAGGCGGCACCTCGCGCGTCAGCAGGCGGGGCGCGTTCACAGGGCCCCCAGCAGTTCGGTGGTGTTGGCGCGCGGTGGGCTCAGGCGCTGCCACAGGCCTTGCAGGGCGCCGATGTGGCGCAGGCTGTAGCACTGCGCGAAGCGCTCGCCACACAGGGTCAGGCGCAGCGAGGGGTGGGACTTGCGCGCCAGGTCGAGCGCGCGCGCCACCGGGCCGGCGTCCAGGGCCACCCAGGCTTCCGACCAGGCGGCCCAGTCACCCGCCAGCAAAGGCGCGCGCAGGCGCTCGTCCAATTGCAGCTGCGCGGGCAGTTCGCCGCCCTCGGCGCGGCCGCAGCCGCTGATCCAGACCGAATTGACGGCCAGCACGCCGCGCTGCTCGCGTGCCTGGTTGAGCGGGTGTTCGTGCAGCAGCATCTGGATCTCGTTTTGCAGGCGGCGCAGCAGGCGGGCCTCGGGCATCCAGGCCGCCACATTGCGGGCCAGGATGCGGTCCAGGCTGGCGCTGGCCAGGCCTTGCAGGCTGGCGTGGCCGATCAGCCAGGTCTGGCTGTCCACCCAGTGCGCCGCCCAGCCCTCCTGGCTGGGCCAGAGCTCGGCCAGGGCCTCGAAGAGGGCGCGCGAATCGAATTCGCTGAGCTGCAGGTCCTCGGGGTTGTAGGCGGTGATGTGGTCGGCGCCCACGGCCAGATGCAGGGGCGTCAGGCGTGCCCAGGCCAGGCGCTCGTCCAGCCCCAGGCTGCGGGCCAGCCAGGCGGCGGTGGGCAGCTCGCCCGGCGCGGCCTGGCTGCCGCGCAGCTGGGCCAGGGCCAGTTCCTGCGGGGTGTTGAGGCTGTACTCGTCCTCGCCGATGGCCGCGCCGTCAAGGCTCAGGCGGCCCAGCAGTTCGCTCAAATGGGGCAGGTTCAGCTCGCCCAGGCTGTGCTGGCAGGCCTCGCCCAGGGCGCTGGCGTGGGGAATCATCAGATGCATGGGCGTGATTATCGAGGCGCGGGCGCGCCGCTGCCGCAGGGCTGGCGTCATGGAAGCGTCACAGGCCTGCCATGGCCGCGACATGGGCCCGGTCGAGACTGCCCGCCATGCCGCACGACCCCGCCACCTCCCGCGCAGACTGGGCCTTGGCCGCCCACCCTCCCGAGGCCGAGGAAGGCCCGGCGGAGCCGCCCAGCCGGCGCTACCGCACGGTCTGGATCTCGGACCTGCACCTGGGCACGCCGGGCTGCCAGGCGGTGGCGCTGCTGGAGTTCTTGCGCGAGGTGGAGTGCGAGCAGCTCTTCCTGGTGGGCGACATCATCGATGGCTGGCAGCTGCGCCGCAGCTGGTACTGGCCGCAGGCCCACAACGATGTGGTGCAAAAGCTGCTGCGCAAGGCGCGCAAGGGCTGCCGCGTGGTCTTCATTCCCGGCAACCACGATGAGTTTGCGCGCAAATACCTGGGCCACAACTTCGGCGGCATCGAAGTGGCCAAGGAATGGGTGCATGAGACGGCCGATGGCCGCAAGCTCTGGATCACCCACGGTGATCTGTTCGACGGCGTGATCCAGTGCGCCAAGTGGCTGGCCCATGTGGGCGACACCTTGTACGAGCTGACGCTCAAGCTCAACCGCCACCTCAACAGCCTGCGCGCCCGCCTGGGCCTGCCCTACTGGAGCTTGTCCAAGTACCTGAAGCTCAAGGTCAAGCGGGCGGTCAGTTTCATTTCCGATTTCGAGGTGGCGGTGGCGCGCGAGGCGCGCAAGCGCGGCGTGCACGGCGTGGTGTGCGGCCACATCCACCATGCCGAGTTGCGCGAGATCGACGGCATCCTCTACGCCAACGACGGCGACTGGGTCGAGAGCCTGACCGCCCTGGTCGAGCATGCCGACGGGCAGCTGGAAATCCTCGACTGGAGCGCCCACAGCACGGTGCTGGCCGGCCGCAGCGTGGCCCCGCCGCGCACGGAGCTGGCGCCGCAGGGGCGCTAGCCGAACATGCCTGCACGGCAGGGCTGCTGGCGTAGTCCGTTCGGCTCACGGAACTGTCATATTTCATCCATAGAATGAATCGATGACCGTTCCTCAAGTGCCAGTCCAGCTGCTCAATCGCGAGCAGGCCATTCTTGAATTCAACCGGCGCGTGCTGGCCCAGGCCCAGCGCGCCGACGTGCCCTTGTTGGAGCAGCTGCGCTACATCTGCATCGTCTCGTCCAACCTCGATGAGTTTTTCGAGGTGCGTTTCGCTGACATGCTGGACGCCGCGCGCGACCCCGAGAGCCTGGTCAATAACCGCGATGTCGAGCGGGTGGGGCGTGCCGCCCACGCCCTGATCGACGAGCAGTACTCGGTCTTCAACGACCTGGTCATGCCGGCCTTGCGTGCGCAGCGCATCGTCGTGCTCAACCATGCCGACCGCAACGAGGCGCAGCGCCAGTGGGTGGCCAAGTTCTTCGAGCGCGAGGTGCGGCCGCTGCTGGTGCCGGTGGGTCTGGACCCGGCCCACCCCTTCCCGCAGGTGGCCAACAAATCCCTGCACTTCATTGCCCGGCTCTCGGGCAAGGATGCCTTCGGCCGCGACAACCGCATCGCCATCGTCAAGGTGCCGCGCGTGCTGCCGCGGGTGATCAAGCTGCCGGCCTCCATCAGCGATGGCCAGCAGGCCTTTGTGCTGCTGACCAGCGTGATCCGCGCGCATCTGGAAGAGCTGTTTTCGGGCCGCAAGGTCGAAGCGTTTTCGCAGTTCCGCGTCACCCGCGACTCCGACCTCGAGGTCGATGAGGAAGAGGTGGCCAATCTGCGCCACGCCCTGCGCTCGGGTCTGACCACGCGCCACTTCGGCCGGGCCGTGCGCCTGGAGGTGGTGAACACCTGCCCGGCCGAGTTGTCGCAGTTCCTGCTGGAGCAGTTCGGCCTGCCGGCGGCGGCCCTGTACCGGGTCAACGGCCCCGTCAATCTGGTGCGTCTGAACGAGCTGATCGACCAGACCGAAGCGCCTGAGCTGCGCTTCGCCGACCATGAGCCGATCTGGCCCCAGGGCCGCCTGCCGCGCCAGAAATCGCTGTTCGACCGCCTGCGCAAGGGCGATGTGCTCTTGCACCACCCCTTCGAGAGCTTCGATCCGGTGGTGGAGTTCCTGCGCCAGGCCGTGGAGGACCCGGACGTGCTGGCCATCAAGCAGACCATCTACCGCACCGGCAGCAAGTCGGTGCTGATGGATCTGCTGATCGAGGCGGCGCGGCGGGGCAAGGAAGTGATGGCCGTGGTGGAGCTCAAGGCCCGCTTCGACGAAGAGGCCAATATCAACTGGGCCGAGCGGCTGGAGGCCGTGGGTGCGCAGGTGGTTTACGGCATCGTCGGCTACAAGACCCATGCCAAGCTGCTGCTGGTGACGCGCCGCGAGGGCGCCAGGTTCCGGCGTTATGCCCATCTGTCCACCGGCAACTACAACCCGCGCACGGCACGTTTTTACACCGATCTCGGTTATCTCACGGCCGACCCGGAGCTGACCTCGGACGCCGATGCGGTGTTCCGCCAGCTCGCCTCGCTGGGCAAGATCAAGCCGCCCAAGCGCTTGCTGCTGGCGCCCTTCAATATGCACAGCCGCATGTTGGAGTACCTGGCTCAGGTGGAGCAGGCGGCGCTGGCCGGCAAGCCCGCCCGGGTGGTGATCAAGATCAATGCGCTGACCGATCTGGAGTTGATCCAGACCTTGCTGCGCGTCTCGCAAGCCGGGGTCAAGGTGGACCTGATCGTGCGCGGCGCCTGCATGCTGCCGCCGGGTCTGCCCGGTGTCAGCGACAACATCGTCGTGCGCTCGGTGGTGGGGCGCTTCCTGGAACACACCCGCATCTGCTACTTCCGCTGGGGCCCTGGCGAGGAAGATGAGGCGCTCTACCTCTCCAGCGCCGACTGGATGAGCCGGAATATGTTCCGTCGCATCGAGGTGGCCTGGCCGGTGGTCGACGCCCGCCTGCGCCAGCGCGTCATCGACGAGGGCCTGCTGCCTTATCTGCATGACAGCCTGGACGCCTGGCAGCTCGGCCCCGATGGCCGCTCCAGCCGCATCTCCGACCAGGGCTGCAGCGCCCAGCAGGCGCTGATGAAGCGCTATCAGTCCGACAACTGAGCAGGTGGAGCGCGGGCCGTGGATCTGATTCTCTGGCGCCATGCCGAGGCCGAGTTGCTGCCCGAGGGCGGCACGGATGTGGCCCGTCGGCTCACGCCCAAGGGTGAACGCCAGGCTCAGCGCATGGCCGCCTGGCTGAACAGCCGCCTGGCCGAGAACTGCCGGGTGATCGCCAGCCCGGCGGTGCGCACGCATCGCACCGCCCTGGCCCTGGGGCGCGATCTGCAGCTGCTGCCGGCCTTGCTGCCCGATGCGCAGCCGCAGGCACTGCTGGGGGCGGCGGGCTGGTCAGTGACGGGCCCGGGCCCGGGCGCCGACGCAGCCCCGGTGCTGCTGGTCGGTCATCAACCAACCCTGGGCCGCGTGGCCGCGCTCTTGCTGAGCGCGCAGGATCAGGCCTGGGCGGTCAAGAAAGGGGCCATCTGGTGGCTACGAGCGCGGGAGCGCAACGGCCGCCCTGAGGTGACCCTGCACACGGTGCTGGCGCCCGATCAGCTCTGAGCCGATCAGGCGCGGGCGTTGCCCGGCGGTCTCAGGCCAGCAGCAATTCCAGCACCCCCGAGCGGGCCCAGGCCTGCGCTTCTTCCTGCAGCAGGTAGAGCGCACGCGGCTGGGTGTTGGGCAGGGCCTTGGGCAGGCTCAAGGTGATCTGGCGGCCGTCTCGGCGAAGGCTCAGGGCCTTGGGCTCGGTCACGCCGCGGGCATGGCAGGCGATCACCGCCAGGCGCAGGCTCAAGAGTTGCCAGAGCAGGCTTTCGTCGCTCATCTGCGCTTCCAGCTTGCGCAGGCCGCCCCGCTGGCCCAGGGCCAGATCGGCCAGGCGACGCAGCTGGTCCTGCGAGAAACCGGCCGCGTCCACATGGGAGAGCAGGTAAGCGCTGTGGCGGTGGTGGTCGTGGTGCGAGACCATCATGCCAATCTCATGCAAGGCGGCGGCCCAGGCCAGCTCGCGCTGCAGGGCTCGGCTGGCGCGCGGTGCCAGCTGCTTGTGCAGACGCAGGGCCAGGTCTTGCACGCGGGCAGCCTGGGGCAGGTCGACGCTGAAGCGCTTTTGCAGCGCGGCGACCGAGGCCTCGCGCATGTCCAGCACGGTGGCGCCCTCGCCGGCGCGTTCGGTTTCCAGGCGTTCGACCAGGTCGAAGATCACGCCCTGGCGCAGCGCGCCCTTGGCTGGCCGCAGCTCGGGGATGCCGAATTGGGTCAGCAAGGTGTAGAGGATGCACAGGCCGCCGCCGACCACGGCGCGGCGGTCTTCCTTGAGGCCGGGCAGGTCCAGGCGGTCCATGCTGCCGGCTTCCAGCGCGCGCTCGATGCACCAGCGCAGGGCTTCGGGCGTGATGCGGCCATCGGTCTGGCCGCTGGCCGCCAGGATTTGCGCCACCGCGCCCACGGTGCCCGAGGAGCCCAGGGCCTCCTGCCACATGGTGGGTTTGAACAGGGCGAAGGCTTCTTCCAACTCAGCGCCGGCCGCGACCTGGGCAGCGCGGAAGGCCTCGGGCGTGAACTGGCCGTCAGGGAAAAAGCGCAGCGACAGGCTGACGCTGCCCACCTGGAAGGATTCGGCCGTCAGCGGCTTGCGGCCCCGGCCCAGAATCATCTCGGTCGAGCGGCCGCCGATGTCGATCACCAGGCGCGGCAGGTTGGAGGGCTGCAGGCGTGCGACGCCGGCGAAGATCAGGCGTGCTTCTTCGCGGCCCGAGATCACCTCGATCGGGTAGCCCAGGGCTTCGCGGGCGCGGGCCAGGAAGGCATTGCGGTTGCGCGCTTCGCGCAGGGTCTGGGTGGCGACGGCGCGCACACGCGCGGCCGGGAAGCCCTCCAGGCGGCTGGCGAAACGGCGCAGGCAGTCCAGGCCGCGCTGCATGGCCGCCTCGGTCAGCATGCCTTCGCTGTCCAGGCCGGCACCAAGGCGCACGGTCTCTTTCAAGTACTCCAAGCGCTTGTACTGGCCGCGCGGCAGGTGGGCGATCTCCAGGCGGAAGCTGTTGGAGCCCATGTCGATGGCGGCAAGCGGGGCGGTGGCCGGCGGCGAGAACTCGGCGGCGCGGGGTGCGGCAGGAAAATTCATGGCGGCATTGTCGGCGCAAATCGAGGCAGCTCTGTGTCGGCGTGCCATCGGTGTGGCGCTGCGTGGCGCGGCGTGGGGATCATGGCGCTTGACAGGCTTGCTAAGATGAAAGCCAGAGCTCAGGTGGCGGCCGTCCAGGCCGGGCCACCGTAGCTGCAGGGAGGCTGTCTCAGCCTCCCCTTTGTTTTTATGACCGGTTGTGGGCGGGCGCTTGTCTCGCGCCGCGGCCGGTGTGGGCACCCGCCGGCACCCACCACCTGGAATGACATGACTCTGTTTTATATCGTGCTGGCCACTTTCAGCGGCGGCCTGCTCTCGGTGCTGATCGCGGCCAGTGTGACCGTCACCTTGCTGGGGAGGGTGGTGAAGCATCTGGTGGGTCTGTCCACCGGCGTGCTGCTGGGCACAGCCTTGCTCCATGTCTTGCCCGAGGCGTTTGAGAGCCAGGCCAGCCCGCATGCCTTGTTCATGACCCTGCTGGGCGGCCTGCTGTTCTTCTTCCTGCTGGAGAAGGCCGAGCTCTATCGCCACAACCACCACCACGAGGGCGATGGTCACCACCACCATCACCATTTCGATGTAGAGCAGGCGGGGCGCGGCGGCCTGAGCGTGCTGGTGGGCGACAGCATCCACAATTTCTGTGACGGCATCATCATCGCGGCGGCCTTTCTGGCCGACCCGCATCTGGGCCTGGTCACCTCGCTGGCCATCATTGCGCATGAGATCCCGCAAGAGGTGGGCGACTACATCGTGCTGCTCAACGCGGGCTTCTCGCGCGGCAAGGCGCTCTTGTTCAATGCCATCTCGGGCCTGTCGGCGGTGCTGGGCGGGGTGCTGGGCTATTTTGTGGTCGGCCCCTGGGAGAGCTTGTTCCCCTTCCTGCTGGTGGCGGCCAGCAGCAGCTTCATTTACGTGGCGGTGGCTGACTTGATCCCGCAACTGCAGCGCCGTTTGCCGCTGCGCGAGACCTGGCTGCAGCTCTTGTGGCTGAGCGCCGGTTTGGCGATTCCGCTGGTGGTGGTGGCGGTGTCAGGCCATCACTGAGGGTCATCACGGAGGTCGAGCGCGATCTCGCGCGCCCGTGAAAAAGGCCGGTGCTGCGCTTTGCAGCCCGGCCTTTGATTTTTTGTGCGAGGGTGAGCGTTCAGCGAACCACCAGCACCGGCACCGTGCAGTGGGTCAGCACCTTCTGGGTCTCGCTGCCCAGCAGCAGCGCTTGCACGCCGCGGCGGCCATGCGAGGCCATGACGACCAGATCGCAGTTGTTTTTGCCCGCGTGTTCGATGATGGCCTCCCAGGCGTGCAAGGCTTCAAGGGTGTGGCCCTCGTGGGGCACGCCGTCCGCCTCGGCCAGAGTCAGCACGGCCTTGACGCGGGCGCTGGCGATGCGCTCCTGCGCGTCGAAGAACTCCTGCGGCGGCGTCGGCTGCATTTCCGACACGGCGCTGTAGGGGAAGGGCTCCTTGACGCTCAGGGCGTAGATCTTGGCGCCATGCACCTTGGCGAGGGCGATGGCCGTGTGGATGGCCTTGGTGGAAATGTCAGAACCGTCAGTGGGCACCAGAATGCGCTTGAACATGGCAAACCTCCGTTGTTGTGGGGTTCAGTTTCAGGGCAGGACCGCCCGCCCATCTTGCGCTATGTCAAGTGAAATGCCCAGTCAGGTTTTCAGCCCTGGGCCACCGGCCGGCTTGGGTCCGAGGACCATTCGCTCCAGGAGCCGGGGTAAAGGCGCGAGCCGCTCAAGCCAGCATGCTCCATGGCCAGCAGGTTGTGGCAGGCGGTGACGCCCGAGCCGCACTGATGCACCACCTCCGCCGGGGCGAACGGCGCCAGCAGGCTGTGGAACTCCTGGCGCAGCTGCTCGGCCGGCTTGAAGCGGCCATCGTCCTGCAGATTGGTCTTGAACAGGCGGTTGCGGGCACCGGGGATGTGGCCGGCCTTGGCGTCCAGCGGCTCCACCTCGCCTCGGAAGCGCTCGGGCGCGCGCGCGTCGATCAGGCGCAGGCGGCCGAGCTGACACTGCAGCGCATCGGCATCCAGGTGGGGCACCAGGCTGTCGGGCAGGGGGAGGGGCGCGGTGCGGGTGTTTGCTTCCGTCAGCGCCGGGGCGGTGCTCAGCGCGCCACCGTCCGCGACCCAGGCGGCATGGCCGCCGTCCAGCACCGCCACCTCGGCATGGCCGATCCAGCGCAGCATCCACCACAGGCGGGCGGCATACATCCCGCCTTGGCCGTCGTAGGCCACGACCTGCAGGCCCGGGCGCAGGCCAAGTGCGGCCATGCGGGCGGCGAACTCGGCGCGGTCGGGCAGGGGGTGGCGGCCGCGAAAGCGGCCATCCGGCCCGGTCTTGGTGGCGCTCAGATCACGGTCCAGGTGCAGGTAATGCGCGCCGGGCAGGTGGCCCTGGGCATGGCTGCGTTCGCCGGCAGAGGTGTCGGCGAGGTCAAAGCTGGTGTCGATCAGCAGCAGGGCCTGGCCGGCGGCCTGGGCCTGCTGCAGTTCGGTGGCGGTGATCAGGGTCTGAAAGCGAGCGGGGTTCATGGCGTGCGCGATTCCTGGGCTGCGGTGGATTGCGGCGTTGATTGTCTACCGGCTTGGGCCCAGCTGGCGCCCACGCCGGCGGCCACGATCAAGCCCATGCCGATCAGCGCGCCAGCATCGACCCGCTCGCCAAAAAACAGCAGGGCGTAGCCCACGGAAAACACGATGCCCAGATACTGCAGCGCCGCGTTGACCAGGGCTTTGCCGCGGCCGTAGGCGCGCGTCATCAGCAGCTGGGCCGCGGTGGCCAGCAGGCCGACGGCCAGCAGCAGGCCGGCGCCTTTCAGGCTGTGCGCGTGCAGGCCCTGGCTCAGGCCGAGTTGCTGCATGCCGGATGTGATCAGCGCCCCGGCCAGCACGCCGCCCAGTGAAAAGTAAAACACCACGCGGTACTCCGGCTCGCCGGCCCGCCCCAGGCCGGCCACCTGCAGATAGGCCAGGGCCGAGAGCATGCCGGCGACCAGGCCGATCAGGCCCGCCGTGATCTGGTCTTGCGCCAGGGTCGGGCGCAGCACCAGGGCCACCCCAACAAAGCCCAGCAGCACCGCGGTCACCAGGCGCGGGCGGACCGGCGCCGTCTTGAGCAGCAGGGCGCCCAGAATCATGAACACCGCCATCCAGACCGAGGACATATAGCTCAGCGTCATGGCCGTGCTCAGCGGCAGCTGGCTGATCGAGTAGAACCACAGCGAGAGGGCCAGCACGCCCGCCAGGCTGCGGCCGAAGTGTTTGAGCGGCACGGAGGTGCGCAGGCTTTTGCCTTGCGCCAGCGCCATGCCGCCGACGAGCAGCACGCCGATCAGGCTGCGGTACATGACGATCTCGCTGGCGTCGTAGTAGGCCGAGGCCAGCTTGACGCAGACGCCCATGCTGGCGAACAAGAACGTGGCGGCGACGATCAGCAAGGAGGCGGACATGGCGGGCAGAGCAATCGAGGGCAGGGCTCAGAAAAGACAACGCCCCGGCAGGACGGCTGCGCAGGGCGTTGCGAGGGCTTGGGCAGAGGGTGGCTGGGCGCTCAGCGATCCAGTTTCATCTCACGCCGGTACCACTGGTGGAAATGGCGCATGCCGTCTTCCATCGGGCTCTGGTAGGGGCCGACTTCGTTGTCGCCACGCTCCATCAGGGCGCGCCGGCCCTGGTCCATGCGCAGGGCGATTTCGTCATCTTCCACGCAGGTTTCCATATAGGCGGCCTGGTGGGCCTCGACGAAGTCGCGCTCGAAGGCGGCGATTTCCTCGGGGTAGTAGAACTCGACGATGTTGGCGGTCTTTTGCGGCCCTTGCGGGAACAGGGTGGACACGACCAGCACATGCGGGTACCACTCGACCATGATGTGCGGGTAGTAGGTCAGCCAGATCGCGCCGGACTCGGGCGGGCGGCCTTCGCGGTACTTGAGCAGTTGTTCATGCCAGCGCTGGTAGACCGGCGAGCCAGGCTTGGCCAGATCCTTGTGAATGCCCACGGTCTGCACCGAATGGTGCTCACCGAACTCCCAGGCGAGATCGTCGCAGGTGACGAATTGACCCAGGCCCGGGTGGAAGGGGCCGACGTGGTAGTCCTCGAGGTAGACCTCGATGAAGGTCTTCCAGTTGTAGTCGCACTCGTGCACATGGACCTTGTCCAGCACATAGCCCGAGAAATCGAGTTGGGCAGCTGCCCCTAGATTCTTCAGCGAGGCGGCGACATCGTGACCGTTGTCTTCGAACAGCAGGCCGTTCCACTCGCGCAGCTTGTAGTTGTTCAGGTTCAGGCAGGGATCGTGGTCGAAATGCGGCGCGCCGATCAGCTCGCCCTGCAGGCTGTAGGTCCAGCGGTGCAGGGGGCAGACGATGTTGCTGCGGGTGTTGCCGCGGCCGCGCAGCATCACGGCTTGGCGGTGGCGGCAGACGTTGGAGATCAGCTCCAGGCCTTTGGGGGTGCGCACCAGGGCGCGGCCTTCTTTTTCCTGTGGCAGGGCGTAGTAGTCGCCCACCTCCGGCACGGCCAGGGCATGGCCGATGTAGCGCGGGCCGGCCTGGAAGATCAGCGCCTGCTCGCGCTGGAACAGGGCTTCATCGAAATAGGATGTCACGGGCAGCTGGGTGACGGTGCTGGCGTCTGCCGAGTTGGCAGGGCTGGCGCCGGAGCTGTGCGGTGTTTCAATCACTGAGAGGGCGATGCTCAGGTCGGACATGATCCAAGTGGGTCTCCTAGGAACCGGGGTGTCGGCCCATGCCGACACCGGCCGCGCCAGATGCGCGCAGGCCTGCTGTGGGAAAGAAAAGGATGAAAAAGCATGCAGCCCAGGAGAAGCAAGCCGGGGCGCTGCCGATCGGCGCCCCCTGCGGGTTTCTACTCTGGGGCTTGCCGTGCTGCGAGCAGGCAAGGAGGCGGGATTGTACCCAGGCCAGCCTTCAAGCGCCCCGGCCTGTCAAGTTACCCGCCGTTTCAGTCGTGGCGGCCGGCTGACATTGCCGCTGCGGGCGGGCGTGGCGCACTGACTACAATCGCGGTTTGCTTGTCTCGAACAATGACCCGATCCAGCAGCGCGTCCAAAGCCGCATCCAAAGCCGCCGCTTCCCAGGCGGAGGAGGATTTGGCACACCTCAGCTACGAGCAGGCGCTCGCTGAGCTGGAGCGTTTGCTGGCCGATATGGAGGGTGGCCAGTTGCCGCTCGATCAGTTGCTGGAGAGTTACAAGCGGGGTGCCGGCCTGTTGGGGCTGTGCCGATCGCGACTGCAGGCCGTAGAACAACAAGTCAAGGTGCTGGAGGGCGAGGGATTGAAACAATGGGGAGAGTCCTGAGCGTGGATGCTGGTGTGTTTGAACAATGGATGCAGCGCTCGCTCGCTGCTTGTGAATCAGCGCTGGACGCCTTTGTCCCCGAGGATGCCCCGGCCGGTCTGGGCGAAGCCATGCGCTATGCGGTGCTCGATGGCGGCAAGCGCTTGCGACCCTTGCTGGTGCTGGCTACCTGCGAAGCCGTCGCTGGTCATGCGGGCGCGGCCATGCGCGCGGCCTGTGCGGTGGAGTTGATTCATGCCTACTCTCTGGTGCATGACGACATGCCCTGCATGGACGACGACGTACTGCGCCGTGGCAAGCCCACCGTGCACGTCAAGTTCGGCGAGGCCCAGGCCATGCTGGCGGGCGACGCCATGCAGGCTCTGGCCTTCGAGGTGCTGACGCCGGACGAGGCGGACTCCGACATGGCGCCGGCCTTGCAAGCCCGCTTGTGCAGCCTGCTGGCCCGCTCGGCCGGCCATGCCGGCATGGCCGGCGGCCAGGCCATCGACCTGGCCAGCGTGGGCAAGCAGCTCGATGAATGCACGCTGCGTGATATGCACCGCCGCAAGACCGGCGTCTTGCTGCAAGCCAGCGTGATGATGGGCGCAGCCTGCGGCGACATCAGTCTGGCCGCGCGCCAGGCCTTGTCGGATTACGGCGCGGCCCTGGGCCTGGCCTTCCAGGTGGTCGATGACATCCTCGATGTGACCCAGGACTCCACCGTGCTGGGCAAGACTGCCGGCAAGGACCAGGACGCCAACAAGCCGACCTATGTGTCGGTGCTGGGCCTGGAGCCTGCCCGCGCCCTGGCTCGCCAGCTGCGCGACGACGCCCACCGGGCCCTGGCGGCCACTGGCCTGCGCAACACCGCCTGGCTGGGTCTGCTGGCCGATATGGTCGTGGAACGAGACAACTGAGCAAACGCGGCACCATCATCCATGAGTGACTCTCTGCTGCACACCATCAACAGCCCGGCCGATCTGCGCTGCCTGCCTCGCACCGAGCTGCCCAAGCTGGCCGGTGAATTGCGCGCCTATGTGCTGGACACCTTGTCCAACTCGCGCATCGGCGGCCATTTGGGCTCCAATCTGGGCACGGTCGAGCTGACCGTGGCCCTGCACTATGTGTTCAACACCCCGCACGACCGTTTGGTCTGGGACGTGGGTCACCAGACCTATCCGCACAAGGTGCTGACCGGCCGTCGCGACGCGCTCGCCACCATCCGCCATTTCGGCGGCATCAGTGGATTTCCGCGTCGCGACGAGAGTGAATACGACACCTTCGGAACGGGCCACTCGAGCACCTCCATCTCGGCCGCCCACGGCATGGCCATGGCTGCCAAACTCAAGGGTGAGGACCGCAAGGCCGTGGCCATCATCGGCGACGGGGCGATGACCGCCGGCATGGCCTTCGAGGCCCTGAACAACGCCGGTGTCGCCCACGGCGGCGTGATGGGCGATGTGCTGGTGATCCTGAACGACAACGACATGTCGATCAGCCCCCCGGTCGGCGCGCTGAACAAATACCTGGCCCGTCTGATGAGCGGCAGCTTCTACGCCTCGGCGCGCGAAGGCGCTAAGTCGGTGTTGAAGAACACGCCGCTGTACGAGTTCGCCAAGCGCTTCGAAGAGCACACCAAGGGCATGGTTGTGCCCGGCACCATCTTCGAAGAGTTCGGCTTCAACTACGTCGGCCCCATCGATGGCCATGACCTCGATGCCCTGATCCCGACCCTGGAGAACCTGCGCGGCAAGAAAGGCCCGCAGTTCCTCCATGTGGTCACCAAGAAGGGCCAGGGCTACAAGCTGGCCGAGGCCGATCCGGTCAAGTACCACGCGGCACCGGGCAAGTTCGACCCATCGGTCGGTTTCGTCAAATCGGCGGCGCCGGCCAAGGTCAGCTTCACCCAGGTCTTCGGCGACTGGCTCTGCGATATGGCCGAGGCCGACAGCCGCCTGATCGGCATCACGCCGGCCATGCGCGAAGGCTCGGGCATGGTGGAGTTCCACAAGCGCTTCCCGACTCGCTACCACGATGTCGGCATCGCTGAGCAGCATGCGGTGACGGTGGCCGGCGGCATGGCTTGCGAGGGCATGAAGCCGGTGGTGGCGATCTATTCCACCTTCCTGCAGCGTGCGTATGACCAATTGATCCACGACGTGGCCCTGCAGAACCTGCCGGTGCTGTTTGCCCTGGATCGTGCCGGTCTGGTCGGTGCCGACGGTGCCACCCACGCCGGCAACTACGACATCGCCTTCACCCGCTGCATCCCGAATATGGCGGTGCTGACCCCGGCGGATGAAAACGAATGCCGCCAGGCGCTCTTCACCGGCTACCAGCACAGCGGCCCGGTGACGGTGCGCTATCCGCGTGGCGCTGGCGTGGGCGTGGAAGTCCAGAAGACCATGAGCCTCCTGCCCTGGGGCAAGGGCGAGCTGCGCCGGCAATCGAGCAAGCCGCAGCTCGCGGGCGCGGCAGGTGCGCCGCGCATCGCCATCCTGGCCTTCGGTACCTTGCTGTACCCGGCCTTGGAAGCGGCCGAGCAACTCGACGCGACCGTGGCCAATATGCGTTTTGTGAAGCCGCTCGATGTCGAGCTGGTCACCGAGTTGGCGCGCACGCACGATGCCCTCGTCACCGTGGAAGACGGCTGTTTGATGGGTGGCGCGGGCTCGGCCGTGATGGAGGTCTTGCAAGCGGCCGGGCTCAATCCGCCGGTGCTGGTGCTGGGCCTACCCGATGAATTCATCGAGCACGGCGAGGTGCCCAAGCTGATGGCGGCTTGCGGCCTGGACGCCAGCGGCATCGAACAAGCCATCCTCAAGCGCTTCGGCGCCCGACCCAGCCTGCTGCGCCCCGCCGCCAATCAGTGAAGCATGGCCGCCAAGACCTTGCCGCGGCAAGGTTGGCGGCTTGCTGGCAAGCTGAGGGCTTCAGGGTTATCCCGTAATTTCTGCGGCCACATCGACGGGCCGCGCACCCGATTGCATGAACCAAGTCACCAGCGCCCTCCACATTCCCGACACCCAGAGCGAGCGCGATGAGCGCCACCTCGTCATCCAGCGCGTCGGCGTCAAGGATGTGCGCTACCCGCTGCAGATCCAGGTCGGCACGCAGGCGCAGCCCACGGTGGGCACCTGGACGCTGGACGTCAGCCTGCCGGCAGAGAAGAAGGGCACGCACATGTCCCGCTTCGTTGCCTGGCTCGATGCCTTGCAGGCGCCGCTGGATGCCGCCTCGCTGCGCGAGCTGCATGGCCAGATGCTGGCCAAGCTGGAGGCGTTCGAGGGCCGCATCGAAGTGGCGTTCAGCTTCTTCATCCGCAAGCGCGCGCCGGTCTCCGGCATCGAGAGCCTGCTGGACTACCAGGGCCGCCTGATCTCAGAAACCCGCGCCGGCCAGACCACGGTCTGGGCCGAGGTGGCCGTCCCGGTCAAGAGCCTGTGCCCCTGTTCCAAAGAAATCTCCGACTATGGCGCTCACAACCAGCGCTCGCTGGTGACGGTGCGTGCCGAAATCGGCGCCCAGCCGGTCAGCTGGCAAGAGCTGGTGCGTTTCGCCGAAGAAAGCGCCTCCAGCGAAATCTGGCCTCTGCTCAAGCGCAGCGACGAAAAGTGGATCACCGAGCATGCTTACGAGAACCCCAAGTTCGTCGAGGATCTGGTGCGCGATGTGGCCCTGCGCCTGAACGCCGATCCGCGCATCGGCCGCTACACGGTGGACGTTGAGAACTTCGAGTCCATCCACAACCATTCGGCTTACGCGCGCATCGAGCGGCTCTGAGTCAGCGAAGGGCGAGTTCTAGAGCCTGGCTCATGCGGCTCGCTTGATGCTGTAGGGCTTGCAGAAAGCTTTGCGCCAGCGGCTGCGCCGGCCGGTACATCGGCAGCAGGGCCGAGACCTGGAAGGGCACGGACAGGCTGAAGCGTCGCAGCTGCAGCCCAGAGCCGGCCAGGGCCAGCGCCGTCAAGGGATTGACGATGGCCAGGCCCAGGCCTTGCTGGACCATCGCGCACACGGCCACGGCGCTGTGGGTTTCCACGCGCAGGCGGCGTTGCACGCCGGCCTCGGCGAACAAGGCATCCAGCTGCAGGCGGTAAGGGTCCTCGGCCGAAAGGCTGATGAAGTCCTGGCCTTCGAAGTCGGCCGGCTGCAAGACCCGTCGCTCCAACAGCGGGTGGCCCGCCGGCAGCACACACACCTCATCCAGGGTCAGCACCGGCACCCGCTGCGTGCCCTCGGCGCTGTGCGCCTGCTGCTCGCTCAGGCCCAGGTCGAAGCGCTGCGCCCCCATCCATTCCTCGAGCAAGGGCGATTCCTGGGGTGTGATGGACAGCTGCGCCGCCGGGTGGGCGGCCAGAAAGTCGGCGCAGGCGGCGGGCAGCAGGGCATGGCTGAGGGCGGGCAGGCAGAGCACGGCCAACTGCACCTGTTCGTCGCGACCCAGCTGCGCGGCGCGGCTGCGGATTCGGTCCAGGCCCTGGTAGCTGCGCTGCACCTCGTCGAACAAGGCCAGGCCCCGCGCGGTGGCGCGCAGGCGGCCGCGCTGGCGCTCGAACAGGGCATAGCCCAGCAGTTGCTCCAGCCGTGCCAGCTCACGGCTCAGTGTCGGCTGCGAGCTGCGCAGCAACTGGGCCGCTTCGGTGACGCTGCCGGCCGTCATGACGGCGCGGAAGACTTCGATATGGCGCAGGCTGATGTCCGGGTTCACGAAATAGGCATATCCAAAATGAATGAGTCGTTTATAAATCAATATTTGAATGAATGGCGCAGGGCAGGCATGCTTCTGCCATTCCCTGAACCCTGCCCGAGAGAGCCCGCCCATGCCTGCTGCCACCCTGACCCCCAACCGCCTGCAAGCCCTGGCTCAGACCTTCGGCACGCCTTTGTGGGTCTACGACGCTGGCACCATCCGTGAGCGCATCGCCGCGTTGCGGGCCTTCGATGCCATCCGCTTTGCGCAAAAAGCCTGTTCCAACACCCACATCCTGCGGCTGATGCGGGAGCAGGGCGTCAAGGTCGATGCCGTCTCGCGCGGCGAGGTGCTGCGTGCCTTGGCGGCCGGCTACCGCGCCGATGGCTCGGTGCATTCGGACATCGTCTTCACGGCAGACCTGCTGGACCGCGAGACCCTGGCCACCGTGATCGAGCACCAGGTGCCAGTCAATGCCGGCTCCATCGACATGCTGCACCAGCTGGGCGCTGCCTCACCCGGCCACGGCGTCTGGCTGCGCATCAACCCCGGCTTTGGCCACGGCCACAGCAACAAGACCAACACCGGCGGTGAGCACAGCAAGCACGGCATCTGGCATGCCGACTTGCCGGCCGCCCTGGCCGCGGTGCAGGCGCACGGCCTGCGCCTGATCGGCCTGCACATGCACATCGGTTCGGGTGTGGACTACCGCCATCTGTCCGAGGTCTGCGGCGCCATGGTGGAACTGGTGCGCCAGGTGCAGGCGGCCGGCATGGACTTGCAGGCGATCTCGGCCGGCGGCGGCTTGTCGATTCCCTACCGCGATGGCGAGCCCGTCATCGACACCGAACATTACTTCGGCCTCTGGGATCAGGCGCGCCAGCAGGCGCAAACCCTGCTGGGCCACGCCTTGCAGCTGGAGATCGAGCCGGGCCGCTACCTGGTGGCCGAGAGCGGTGTGCTGCTGGCCGAGGTGCGCGCCAGCAAGGATGTGGGCCGCAATCACTTTGTGCTGGTGGATGCCGGCTTCAATGAGCTGATGCGCCCGGCCATGTACGGTGCTTTTCATGCCATGAGCTTGCTGCCGGCCGATGGCCAAGCGGACCGCGCCGAGCGGCCCACGGTGGTGGCCGGCCCGCTGTGCGAATCGGGCGATGTGTTCACGCAAGTGGACGGTGGCGTGGTCGAGCCTCGCCTGCTGCCGGCCGCCCAGGTCGGTGATCTGCTTGTGATTCACGACACCGGGGCCTACGGTGCCTCCATGTCCAGCAACTACAACAGCCGTCCGCTCGCGGCCGAGGTGCTGGTGGTTGGCGATCAGCAGCACCTGATCCGCCGCCGGCAGACGGTGGAGGAACTGCTCGCCTTGGAGCAGGGGATCTGACCTGATGGTGTGACAAGGGTGTGGCGACCGAGCCTGGTTCTTGATAGTCCAGCTCAATAGGCGCAAGCAATGACAGTGATTTGATTAATCAAACCTGCAAGCCGGGGCTTGCTTTTATGATTCATCCATCGCAGGTTTTCAAGCTTGTGCCACCCTCTCTACCAACCCAAAGGAAATGTCATGTCCTTGATCAACACCCAAGTCCAGCCTTTCAAGACCGAAGCCTTCCACAACGGCAAGTTCGTCACCGTCAGCGACGAGAGCCTGAAGGGCAAGTGGTCCGTGCTGATCTTCATGCCGGCGGCTTTCACCTTCAACTGCCCGACCGAAGTCGAAGACGCGGCCGACAGCTACGCTGAGTTCCAAAAGGCCGGTGCCGAGGTCTACATCGTCACCACCGACACCCACTTCTCGCACAAGGTCTGGCACGAAACCTCGCCGGCCGTGGGCAAGGCCAAGTTCCCCCTGGTCGGCGACCCGACCCACAAGCTGACCCGCGCTTTCGGCGTGCACATCGAAGAAGAAGGCCTGTCGCTGCGCGGCACCTTCGTGATCAACCCGGACGGCATCATCAAGACCGCCGAAGTGCACTCCAACGAAATCGCCCGCGACGTGTCGGAAACCCTGCGCAAGCTGAAGGCCGCCCAGTACACCGCCGCCAACCCCGGCCAAGTGTGCCCGGCCAAGTGGAAGGAAGGCGCCAAGACCATCGCTCCTTCGCTGGACCTGGTCGGCAAGATCTAAGTCTGCGTCAGACTGGATCGAATGACGATTGAATTCGCAGGCCCGGGAGGGCTTGCGATTCCCCTTCAGCGAGATCTGTTGTTCAAGCTCCGCTGAAAGCGCCCAGGCCTCTCCGGCTGAACCTCAGGGCGTTTTCAGAGTGGCTTTGCAGCGCCACGCCTGTACACCCCGAAAACGGAGAAGCACCATGTTGGACGCACAACTGAAGACCCAGCTCAAGGCCTACCTCGAGCGCGTCACCCAACCTTTCGAAATCATCGCCAGCCTGGATGAGCGCGAGGCCTCGAGCGAGTTGCTTGGCCTGCTGCAAGACATCGCGGCGATGTCGGACAAGATCACGCTCAAGACCGACGGCCAGGCCGAGCGCCGCCCGTCTTTCAGCCTGAACCGCATTGGCTCGGACCTGAAGCTGAGCTTCGCAGCCATTCCGCTGGGCCACGAGTTCACCTCCCTGGTGCTGGCCCTGTTGTGGGTGGGCGGCCATCCGCCCAAGGTCGAGCCCGAGGTGATCGAGCAGATCCGCGGTCTGGACGGTGACTTCAGCTTCGAGGTCTATATGTCCTTGAGCTGCCACAACTGCCCCGATGTGGTCCAAGCTCTGAGCCTGATGGCGGTGCAGAACCCGCGGGTCAAAACCGTGGTCATCGACGGCGGCCTGTTCCAGGACGAGGTCAATGCCCGCGAGATCATGGCCGTGCCCAGCATCTACCTGAACGGCCAGTTCTTCGGCTCGGGCCGCATGACGGTGGAAGAGATCGTGGCCAAGCTGGACACCGGCGCCGCCGCCCGCGATGCCGCCAAGCTCAGCGAGAAGGCGCCCTACGACATGCTGATCGTCGGCGGTGGCCCGGCCGGCGCGGCTGCGGCCGTGTACGCCGCCCGCAAAGGCATCCGCACCGGTGTGGCGGCCGAGCGTTTTGGCGGCCAGGTGAACGACACCCTGGCGATCGAGAACTATGTGTCCGTGCTCGAAACCGACGGACCCAAGTTCGCCGCCGCGCTGGAAGGCCATGTCAAAGCCTACGACGTGGACATCATGAATCTGCAGCGCGCCGAGAAGCTGATCCCGGCGGCCGAGCCGGGCGGCCTGATCGAGGTGCAGCTGGCCAATGGCGGCACGCTCAAGTCGCGCTCGGTCATCCTGTCCACCGGCGCGCGCTGGCGCAATGTCAATGTGCCCGGCGAGCAGGAGTACAAGAACAAGGGCGTGGCCTACTGCCCGCATTGCGACGGCCCCTTGTTCAAGGGCAAGCGCGTGGCGGTGATCGGCGGCGGCAACTCCGGCGTGGAAGCGGCCATCGACCTGGCCGGCATCGTCGCCCATGTCACCCTGATCGAGTTCGGCGAAGCCTTGCGTGCCGATGCGGTGCTGGTCAACAAGCTCAAGAGCCTGCCCAACGTCACCATCCACACCTCGGCCCAAACGACCGAATTCACTGGCGAAGGCGGCAAGCTCAACGGCCTGAACTACACCGACCGCAACAGCGGTGAAGCCCACCGCATCGAGCTGGAAGGTGTGTTCGTGCAGATCGGCCTGGTGCCCAACACCGAGTGGCTCAAGGGCGTGGTCGAGCTGAGCAAGCACGGCGAGATCATCGTCGATGCCAGAGGCCAGACCTCGCTGCCCGGCGTGTTTGCCGCCGGCGATGTGACCACTGTGCCCTTCAAGCAGATCATCATCGCCACAGGTGACGGCGCCAAGGCGGCCCTCGGCGCCTTTGACTACCTGATGCGGCAGCCGGTCCTGTGAACCCGAGGCGCCTGGCTGGCGCTTGGGGCTGGTGAGACGGGCATCAGCCCGCGTCAGCCCCAAGGTAGCGCCACACGGGGGCCAAGCCCCAGTGCCAGGCGGCCAGGCCCAAGGCAGCGCTGTAAATGCAGGCCAGCAGGCCCGCAGCCCATGCGTAAAGCAAGAGCAAGCCATCCCGCAAGGCCAACCCCAGGCCCAGCAGCGCCATGCACATGGCTGGCAGCACATTGCCCAGCGGCAGGGGCAAGAAAATCAAGGCGCCCATCAAAGCCACGAGTGCGGCCATCCAAGGGCGCGGCCCGGCCTGTGTGAGTGAACCGAGCCCGTGCTGGCCTCGCGCAAAGCGGGCCGCTCGCTCATAGAGCCAAGCCATCATCAGCAATGCGCGGCGTGCCCAGCGAGCTGGCATCTGAAAAGCTGCCACGCGCGCGGGCAGGGCGCCGACTGGGTCGCCGCGCCAGATCGGCACGGCCAGCATCATCAGCGCCAAGCCCATGACGTTGCCTACACCGGGCACGGGCAAGACACAAGGTGCGGCCAGCACCAGCAGCAGCGAGCCCAGGCCGGCAGAGCCTTGCAGCGTCGCGAGCTCAGCCAGGCTCACCGCTTCAGCGTTCAAGCGCCCTGCGGCTTCCCGCAAGCGCAGGTGAGGCGGCTGAAAAGCTCCGGGCGGCGAAGTCTCATATTGGGTCGAAGATGAAGGGTCGGTCGTCATTGACTCCGTAGTTTGGGCTGCCCGTGTGACGGCCATGCCATGCCTTCATGCGTGGACCGTGAACCGACCTGCTTCTGTCTTGACGGCGTCACGCCGGTTTCATCATGCCTGCCTAGACTCGCCGGCCATCGGTCACTTGACCACACCGCCCCAAGCCCTGATGGCCAGATTGATTGCCTTGTTGCTGCTGGCCAGTTTGCTCAGCGCTTGTTCGCCACGGTTGATGCTGGTGCGCAGTGTGGCGGACGAGCTGGCCAGCCAAGGTCCGGCGGAAGAGGAAGATCTGGGCCTGGCGCGTGAATCCGCCGCCTTTTACCTGAAGCTCTCGGAATCTCTGCTGCGCCAGACGCCGGACCATCTCGCTCTGGCCGAATCGGTGGCCGGCGGTTTCACCCAGTACGCCTTTGCTTTCGTGGCCTTCGAGGCCGAGCGCCTGGAGAGCCGCGACGCCCGCACCGCGTTGCAGCTGCGCCAGCGCGCCGCGCGCTTGTACTTGCGCGCCCATCGCCATGCCATGGCGGCCTTGGAAGCCCGGCATGGCGGCGGCTTGCGTCAGGCCTTGCAGATGGCACAGCCGCTGCCGCCCCTGCCGAGCGATCAGGTGGGCCTGGCCTACTGGGCCGCAGCCTCCTGGGCGGCCTACATCTCCTTGTCCAAGCACAACCCCGACATCGTGGCCGATCTGCCGCAGGCCCAGCGCCTGGCTGAACTGGCCTGGGCCACCCAGCCCCTGCATGGCGAGGGCGCATTGGCCGCGCTGCTGGGCACGCTGGAGGCTGCGCGCCCTGGCGGCAGCAGCCGCCGTGCCGAGGCCTTTTTCGCGCAAGCGCTGACGGCCGCGGCCGGCCGCAATGCCGGCGTGTATGTCGGCCAGGCCGAGTCGCTGGCCCAGCCCGCTGGCGACCGCCCGGCCTTTGAGGCCTTGCTGCGCCAGGCCCTGGCCGTTCCAGGCAACAGCCTGGGCAATCAGCTGATGCGCCAGCGCGCGCAGTGGCTGCTCGACAGTGCCGACGATTTGTTCTGAGGCCGCGGCGGCTCGTCACCGCGGCTTGCGCTGCAAACACCTAACTTCGACAACACCATGACCCGAATCCACCGTCGCCATGCCGCCGCCTGCCTCCTGGCCCTGTGCACCGCCGGCGCGAGCTGGGCGCAAGCACCGGTGCAGTTGCGCATCGGCAGCCTGGTGCCCAAGAACTCGCAGTACCACCAGCAGCTGATGGAGATGGGCGAGGGCTGGCGCGCCGCGCAGGGCAGCCAAGCCCGGTTCACGGTCTTCACCGATGGCAGCCAGGGCGGCGAGGCCGAGCTGGCGCGCCGCATGCGCATCGGTCAGCTGCAAGGCGCGCTGATGTCGGTGGTGGGCTTGCGCGAGATCGAGCCCACGGTGGCGGCCTTGCAGAACCTGCCCTTGTTGTTCCGCAGCTGGGAGGAGGTCGACCATGTGCGCGAGAAGATGCGCCCCGCCATGGAGCAGCGGTTTCTGGAGCGGGGCTTTGTGGTGGTGGCCTGGGGCGATGCCGGTTGGGTGCGCTTCTTTTCCAAAGAGCCAGCGTCGCGGCCCGAAGACTTCAAGCGCATGAAGTTCTTTGCCTGGGGCTCGGAGCCCGAGCAGCAGGCCATCATGAAGAACCTCGGCTACACGCCGGTGCCGCTGGAGACCGCCGACATCCTGCCGGCCATGCAGACCGGCATGATCCATGTGGTGCCCGCAACCCCGTACTTCGCGCTGGCCAGCCAGATCTACAACACGGCATCGAACATGCTGGACATCAACTGGGCGCCCATCGTCGGCGCCCTGGTGGTCACCAAAAAGGCCTGGGACGCCATGAGCCCGGCGGCCCAGCAGGCGCTCAAGGTCGGCGGCGAAAAGGCCGGCCTGGCCATGCGCCAGCAAGCGCGCCGCGAGGTGGATGAAGCGGTCGAGGCCATGAAGAAGCGCGGCCTCAAGGTCAACAAGCCCACACCCGAGCAGATGCGCGAGTGGAGCGAGCTGGCCGAGCGCCTCTATCCGCGCATTCGCGGCAGCATGGTGCCGGCCGAAACCTTTGATGAGGTCTTTCAGCACCTCAAGGCCTACCGCGCCAGCAGGGGTCTGTGAGCATGCGCTTGGAAGTGGCGCCGAACCTGTCCCGCACGCCGCCGACGGTCAACCCTCTCACTCAAAGCCTGAGTCGCTTTGACGAAGGCATGGCTTCTCTGGCTCTGGCGCTGATGGTGCTGCTGCCGCTGGTCGAGCTGGCGCTGCGCCCCATGATGGGCCGGGGCATCGAGAACGCGCCCGTGCTGGTGCAGCATCTGGGCCTGCTTCTGGCCATGTTCGGTGCGATCGCGGCCGAGCGCCACGGCCACCTGAGCACCCTGGGCAGCAGCCTGGCCCAGCGGGGCGGCGAGCGCCAGCAGCGGTGGGTTCAGGCCTTCGCCAAAGGCGGCTCTGCCCTGTTGTGCGGCATGCTGAGTTGGGCCAGCTGGCGCTTTGTGGCCAGCGAGATCGAAACCGCGCATCCGCTGGCCTATGGGCTGCCGGTCTGGTGGGTGCAGGCCTGCATGCCTCTGGGCTTTGCCTGGCTGGGTGTCAAGCTGGGCATGCGCTGCGCAACCAGTCCTTTGCCTCAGATTGCCTGCGGCTTGCTGCTGACGCTGGGCGGCTGCTTGCTGGCCGCCGTGGTCGATGGTCAGGGCGGCCGGCTGTGGCCGCCCTTGGCGCTGCTCCTGCTTGCTCTCGTGGCCGGTGCGCCGGTGTTCGCGGTGCTGGGCGGCCTGGCGCTGGCCTTGTTCTGGAGTGATGGCCTGCCGCTGGCGTCCATCGCTTTGTCGCACTACCAGATCACGGTCAACCCCTCGCTGCCGGCGCTGCCCTTGTTCACCTTGGCCGGTTTGGTGATGGCGCGCACCGGCGCAGCGCAGCGCCTGGGCGCGCTCTTTGTGGCCTTGTTCGGCGGCGGCGCGCGCGGCACGGTGCTGGCGGCGGCGGTGCTGTGCTCGGCCTTCACGGCCTTCACCGGTGGCAGCGGCGTGACCATTCTGGCGCTGGGTGGCTTGCTGCTGCCCTTGCTGCGCAATGCCGGCTACCCGGAGCAACGCGGCATCGGCCTGGTCACCAGTGCCAGCGCCCTGGGTGTGCTCCTGGCCCCCTCGGTACCCTTGATCATGTATGCAGTGATCGCCCGGGTGCCCATCATGGACATGTTCCTGGCCGGCTTGCTGCCGGCGCTGGTGATGGTGGTGTGCCTGCTGCTGTTCGGCGGCTTTCTGCGGGGCAATGCCAGGGCGGATCCGGTGCTCAGCTCGCGCCCGAATGCGCGTCAGGCGCTGGCGGCGGCCTGGACGGCCAAATGGGAGCTGCTGGCGCCGGTGGTGGCGATCGGCTCCCTGGCCGGCGGCCTGGCCACCCCCACCGAGAGCGCCGCATTGACGGCCGCCTATGCGCTGCTGACCCAGGCTGTGGCGCACCGTGAGCTCAGCTGGCGCCTGCTCGGGCGCTGCCTTTCGGAATGCGCGCAGCTGATCGGCGGCGTGATGCTGATTCTTGGCATGGCGCTGGCGCTGACCAATTTCCTCGTCGATGCGGGCATTCCCGATCTGGCCGTGGAGTGGGTGCAGGGGGCGATTCCCAACAAATACCTCTTTTTGCTGGCGCTGTGCGCCTTCCTGTTTGTGGCTGCCGCCTTGATGGAGATTTTTGCGGCCATCGCCGTGCTGGTGCCCTTGCTGCTGCCGCTGGCGCAGAGCTACGGCATCGACCCCGTGCACTTCGGCATCATCTTTCTGGCGGCGATGGAGGTCGGCTTCCTTTGCCCGCCGGCGGGCATGAACATCTACTTCGCCGCCGCCATGTTCGGCAAGTCCATTCGCTATGTGGGCCGGGCGGTCTTGCCGGCCATGCTGGCCATCTTTGTGGGCACGCTGCTGATCGCGCTGCTGCCGGCGCTGAGTACCGGGCTGGCTGCGCTCATGGCCCGAGCCCCTGCCGTCTGAATCACACGCCCGAGGGCCGCACGGCCATGATTCAAGCCGCTGCGGCCGCAGCCTGCCTGCTGCGGAGCAGGCCTTCGATGCTGTAAATCGCCAGGGCTGCCCAGATCAAGCCAAAACCCACCAGTCTCGTGGCTGCAAAAGGCTCGTGGTACAGCCACACGCCCAGCATGAACTGGATGCTGGGCGAGATGTACTGCAGCAGGCCCAGCGTGGCCATGGGAATGCGCCGCGCACCGGCGGCGAACAGCAGCAGCGGCGCGGCGGTCAGCGGGCCGGCGAAGAGCAGCCAGAGCAGGGTGGAGGGCGCCTCGGCGCCATGGGACAGCGCGCTCTGGCCCTGCCAGGTCCACCAGGCCATGGCCGCGGCCGCCAGGGGCGCCAGCAGCAAGGTCTCCAGGGTCAGGCCTTCCAGCGCGCCCAGGCTGGCGATCTTGCGCAGCAGGCCGTAGACGCCGAAGCTGGCCGCCAGCACCAGGGCCACCCAGGGCAGGCGGCCGGTCTGCAGCGTCAGCCACAGCACGCCCGCCGCCGCCAGGGCCACGGCCAGCCACTGCAGCGGCCGCGGGCGCTCATGCAGCACCGCAAAGCCCAGGGCCACATTGACCAGGGGGTTGATGAAGTAGCCCAGGCTGGCATCGAGCACATGGTCGTTCTGCACCGCCCAGACGTAGGTCAGCCAGTTCACCGACAGCAGCAGGGCCGAGAGCAGAAAGGCCGCCAGCACCTTGGGCTGGCGCAGCACCTGGCCCAGCCAGGCCCAGCGCTTGAGCACCGTCAGCACCCCCAGCAGGAACACCAGGCACCAGAGCGTGCGGTGGGCCACCACCTCCAGCGAGGGCACCTGGGCGATCTGCTTGAAATAGAGCGGGAACAGGCCCCAGAGGGTGTAGGACAGGGCGGCGAAAAGCACCCCGCGGCTGGCCGAGGTGGCGGCTGAAGAGGAGGGGGCGGGGCTGCGGTTCATGCCTGCATTGTCGGCCCAGGCCGGTGCGCGGGCAGCGGTCAGGTGTGCCAAGGATGTCAAAAGTCATGTCGGGCAAATACGTGCTTCGCAAGGGCCAGCGCGCATGGCCCAATCGCGAATCCTGTGGCGTGTAAGGCTTGAGGGTCAGGTCTTGCCAATGGCCCGGGACGCCGGCTCAGCTCCTGGCGCCGACTTCGTGACTCTGCACACCTCAAGGTCTCTTCATGCCCATGCGCTCTTCTTCGCCGGTGGCGTCCGCCGCACTGTTTGCTTGCTTGCTCTTGGGTTCTGGCGCGGTGCTGGCTCAAGCAGCCGGCTCTTCGGGCAGCGCCGCCCCGGCGCCCTATGACTTCAAGGCCAACTACACCAAGTACGAGTACCGCATCCCGGTGCGCGACGGTGTGCGCCTGGCCACCACGGTCTACGTGCCCAAGGACAGCAGCAAGAAGTACCCCATCCTGATGACGCGCACGCCCTACAGCTGCGCGCCCTACGGCTCCGACCGCTACAGCGGCCGCCTGGCGCCTAGCGAGGATTTCCTCAAGGCCGGCTACATCCTCGTCTGCCAGGACGTGCGCGGCCGCAATATGTCGGAGGGGCGCTTTGTCGAGATGACGCCCCATGTGCCGAACAAGAAGAGCAAGAACGATGTTGACGAAAGCAGCGATATGCACGACAGCGTGCAGTGGCTGCTGGACCATGTGGCCGGCCACAACGGCCGGGTCGGTATCTGGGGCAATTCCTACCCCGGCTTCTACAGCGCCGCGTCCATCATCGATTCGCATCCGGCCATCAAGGCAGCATCGCCTCAAGCGCCGATTGCCGATTACTACAAGGGTGACGACGGCTACCACGGCGGTGCCTTCATGCTGGCCCATAACTACGGCTTCTTCACCAGCTTCAAGCCCCAGCCCAACCCCACCTCCGAGCCTTCGCGCTGGGGTGATTTCCGCTACAGCAGCGGCGATGCCTACAACTACTTCCTCAAGCTCGGCAATCTCAGCAATATCGCCAAGACCCTGGGCACGCCGGGCAACCCCTACTTCAACGACCTGATCGAGCACGACAGCTACGACGAGCACTGGAAGCCGAAGTCCATCACCCCGCACCTCAAGGGCATCCGCGCCGCCGTGCTGACCGTGGGCGGCTGGTTCGATGCCGAGGATCTGCCTGGCCCTCTGGCCATCTACCGCAGCATCGAAACCCGCAACCCCGGCATCAGCAACCAGATCGTCATGGGCCCCTGGCGCCACGGCGGCTGGTTCCGCACCGCGGGCAAGTCCATGGGCTCGGTCAGCTTTGGCGGCAACAACAGCGAGTACTTCATGAAGCAGGTGATGCTGCCCTTCTTCGAGCAGCATTTGCGCGGTCAGGGAGAGGCCAAGATCGCCGAAGCCACCATGTTTGAGACCGGCAGCAATGTCTGGCGCCACTACCCGGCCTGGCCGCCGGCCGAAGCCAAACCGCGCCAGCTCTACTTCCAGGCCGGCGGCAAGCTGGACTGGAAGCGGCCCGAGGCCAGCGCAGGCACCGAGGCTGTCGACCGTTATGTCAGCGATCCCAACAAGCCCGTGCCCTTCACCAGCTACGCCGCCCAGGGCATGCCGGCCGAGTACATGGTGGGCGATCAGCGCTTTGCCGCCACCCGGCCCGATGTGCTGGTCTACCAGACCGAGGTGCTGGAACGCGACCTGACCGTGGCTGGCCCGATCAAGGCCCGGCTGTATGTGTCCACCACCGGCAGCGACAGCGACTTCATCGTCAAGCTGATCGATGTCTACCCGCACGACATGGAAGACGAAAGCCCTTCAGGCCCGCCGCCCAGCGACGTGCCGCCGCCGCGCCAGACCCTCAACAGCTACCAGCAGCTGGTGCGCGGCGAGCCGCTGCGCGCCCGCTTCCGCAAAGGCCTGGACAAGCCCGAGGCCGTGGTGCCCGGCGAAGTGATGGCCCTGGACATCGAGCTGCCCGACGTCAACCACAACTTCCGCCGCGGCCACCGCCTGATGATCCAGGTGCAAAGCAGCTGGTTCCCCCTGCTGGACCGCAACCCCCAGCGCTTTGTGCGCATCAAGGATGCGGCACCCGAGGACTTCCAGCCGGCCACGCAGACCCTGTTCCGCGCGGGTGAACGGGCGTCGCAGCTGGAGATGCGGGTGATTGAGGGGCCGTGAGGCTGGATCGGTACTGCGGGCCCTGTTGATTCTTTGAATCCACGGAATCAGAGATCGCTAGGCGCCTCCAACAGACGCATCAGGCCAAAGAACAAAGTTACTGCCGTGGATATTGTGAGTACGTCAAATGCCTTGAGAGCATGTGCGGTGGATGGAAGCGCTGGTCAAATATGCGGCAGATTTTGTTAACGATCCGCATGTAACCAAGTTAGGGCCCAGAACAATGGAAGACCCAGTAGAGCTGCGCAAAGGTTTCGAGCGGGCTGGTCGCGCAGCAATCCGCGTCCAGCAAGAAGCCAATCGAGCTACTGGCGCACCTATGCAGGACCGGGAGATAGAAGCGCGTAAGTGGCTAGCCGAGCTCGATGAGGCTGATGCCAAAGAAGCAGCATCCAAACGAGACGCCCGGGAAGAGGAAACCTTGGCAATCGCCCGTGAGGCCAACAAATATGCGCGCAAAGCGAATATCTGGGCGGCAATCGCGGCACTCATTGCTGCTGTTGCCATGTATTTCGCCAAGTCGTGACGAGTCGTGTCGCGTTGCCTTAGCTTGCCCTTGCAGCGGACTGAATGCGGCGGCCGCTGGCGCACGACTTTGAGCTGCCCCATTCCGGCCTCCCGGCCGAGCACGCGCAGATCAGCGGTTCAACGGTAGCCGCCCGCTATGCGTCTGCCCTCTGGTGTTCACCGCCTTTACTTATCGCGCCAAGGTCCAAAGGCTCTGCAGCCCTAGCTTCAGCCCCACCCGAGCTTCTCCCTCCAGCCCGCCTGCCCCCAAGCCTCCCCCTCACTCGTCCGCCACTCCCCGCGCCCCAGCATCGCCTCCCACTCCGGCCCCGGCGCCGCGCGCAGCTGCAGCGCCTCTCCAGTCCATGGGTGCCGGATGTTCAGCTCCAGCGCGTGCAGCCACAGCCGCTGCTCGCCCAGAAAAGCCGCCACGGCGCGGTTGTGGGCACCCTTGCCGTGCGTGGCGTCGCCGATGATGGGGTGGGCGATGTGCTTGAGGTGGCGGCGGATCTGGTGGCGGCGGCCGGTGAGGGGGCGGGCTTCGAGCAGGCTGTAGCGGCTGGTGGCAAAGCGCGCGTCCACGGACAGCGGCCATTCGACCCGGGCCAGGCTGCGCCAGTCGGTGCGTGATTCCAGGAGGGGCTGGCCGGCCGAGGGCAGCTCGGGGTCACGGGCGAGCGGGTGCTCGATGCTGCCTTCCGCTGCCGCCGGCCAGCCGCGCACCAGGGCCAGGTAGCGCTTGCGGGCCTGGCCTTGCTCAAAAGCCTGGCCCAGCTGCGAAGCGGTGTCGGCGTCGAGCGCAAACAGCAGCAAGCCAGAGGTGCCTCGGTCCAGGCGGTGGGCCGGCCAGACGGGGCGGCCCAGCTGATCGCGCAGCAGCTGCAGGGCGAAGACCTGTTCCTGCGCGGCAATGCTGCTGCGGTGGACCAGCAGGCCGGCGGGCTTGGCGATGGCGACGAGGTGTTCGTCGATGTGGATGATCTGCAACATGGTTGGGGGTGAGTATTACCTGCGGCGCGGGGCGCGGGCAGAAACCGGCACGGCTAACGCAGGGTGTCCGAGCCCATGGATGGGGCTGTTTTCTCCGGTAGCCATGAGGAAAACCTCGCGGCTGTGCGCTGTGCAAGCGCGCCCCACCTTTCGGGGGGGATGGTGGGGCGGCGCCACGGTCGAAACAATCCTGTCATCGCCAGAACCCATCATTTGATTGCTGAAGAGAGCGCCGCAGCTTGGCGCAGTCAAGGAGTCCCCACCATGCCGCAAGTCTTTCACGTCGGATATCGCTCACCCTGGGTCAGTGCCGTGGCCTGGGTCTTGATGTTGCTGGGCCTGGCCGGTTTGGGGCTGATGGGCTTTTGGCTGGGCAGTGGGGTGGGCGCCGGCCTGCCCAGCTTGCGCAGCGTCTGGGGCCTGGGCTTGATGCTGGCGCTGCTGCTGGCCTCGGGCTTGTGCATCACCGGGGGTCAAGGCTTGCTGCGCCGCTACGAATGGGCGCGCCGCCTCTGCCGCGGCCTGCTGGTCGCCTTGCTGCTGGCTTCGCCCATGCTGCTCTGGGTCAGCGGTTCGCACCTGCTGCTGGCCGCCCTGTGCCTGGTCTGGAGTGCCGCCATCCTGTGGACGGTGCACACGCTGAACACTCGCAGCGTGCGCCAGGAATTTGCTTGATCGGCCGCTTCAGCCGAGCTCGCCGTCCAGATAAAACCAAGCCCCGTTCTCACGCACAAAGCGGCTGCGTTCCTGCAGGCGCTGGGCCCGCCCGCCGAGCTTGCAGCGGGCCACAAACTCCACCCAGGCATGGTCAGCGTCGAGCTGGCCATGCTTTTTCACCTCCAGGCCCAGCCATTTCAGGCCCGGCTCATTGGGGCTCAGCTCGGCCGGCCGTGTGCTGGCATGCCAAGTCGCTTGCAGATAGGCCAGCTCATCGAGCACATAGGCGCTGTAGCGCGAGCGCATGAGGGTCTCGGCGCTGTCGGCTGACAGCTCGCCGCTGGCGGCAAACTGGGCGTGCAGCCGGCCACAGCAGTGGCGGTAGGAGGCGGCGCGGCCGCAGGGGCAGGGCAGGTCTTCGGTGGCTTTCATCGGCCGCATGATGCCGCAAACCTAAAATGCGGCGATGAACCTGCCTCATGACCCGCGCCCCGAAGCCCCGCCCGAAGAACTGAACGAGGACCTGTTCGCCGCCGCCGAAGGCCCGGACACCCATCAGCTGGCCGCCGAGGCGGCGGAAAACGCCGGTCAGGCCTTGGCCTCCAGCGGCCTGCTCAAGAACCTCAACCCCGAGCAGTACGCCGCCGTGACCCTGGGCCAGGAGCCGGCCCTGATCCTGGCCGGCGCCGGCTCGGGCAAGACCCGGGTGCTGACCACCCGCATCGCCTGGCTGATGCAGACCGGCCAGCTGACCCCGGGCAGCGTGATGGCCGTGACCTTCACCAACAAGGCCTCCAAGGAAATGCAGACGCGCCTGGGCGCCATGCTGCCGGTCAATGTGCGCGGCATGTGGATCGGCACCTTCCACGGCCTGTGCAACCGCTTCCTGCGCGCGCACTGGAAGCTGGCCGGCCTGCCGCAAGGCTTCCAGATCCTCGATGCATCGGACTCTGTCTCGGCCATCAAGCGCGTCATCAAGGCCATGAAGCTCGATGAAGAGCGCTTCGTGCCCAAGCAGGTCAGCTGGTTCATCGCCGGCGCCAAGGAAGACGCGCAGCGCCCCGGCGACATCGAGCCGCGCGACGAGCAGACCAAGACCCTGATCGAGATATACAAGGCCTACGAAGACCAGTGCCAGCGCGAAGGCGTGATCGACTTCGCCGAGCTGATGCTGCGCTCCTACGAGCTGATGCGCGACAACCCGGCCGTGCGCGACCATTACCAGCGCCGCTTCAGCCACATCCTGGTCGATGAGTTCCAGGACACCAACAAGCTGCAATACGCCTGGCTCAAGATGTTCGCGCCCCCGGGCCGCGGCCAGGGCGTGATGGCCGTGGGCGACGACGACCAGAGCATCTACGCCTTCCGCGGCGCGCGGGTCGGCAATATGGCCGATTTCGAGCGCGAGTACCGCGTCAAGAAGGTCATCAAGCTGGAGCAGAACTACCGCAGCTACTCCAACATCCTCGATTCCGCCAACGAGCTGATCAGCCGCAACAGCCGCCGCCTGGGCAAGACCCTGCGCACCGATGCCGGCCCGGGTGAGCCGGTGCGGGTGTATGAAGCCGCCAGCGATTTCGCCGAGGCCCAGTGGCTGATCGAAGAAGCCCAGGCCCTGCACCGTGCCGGCATCGACCGCAAGGAAATCGCCGTGCTCTACCGCAGCAATGCGCAGTCACGGGTGATCGAGTCGGCGCTCTTCAATGCCGGCATTCCGTACCGTGTGTACGGCGGCCTGCGCTTCTTCGAGCGGGCGGAAGTGAAGCATGCGCTCTCCTACCTGCGCCTGCTTGAGAACCCCAACGACGACACCAGCTTCCTGCGCGTGGTCAATTTCCCGACCCGCGGCATCGGCGCGCGCGCCATCGAGCTGCTGCAGGACGCCGCCCGCATGTCCGGCCGCAGCCTGTACCAGAGCGTGGGTGCGGTGGCCGGCAAGGCGGGCAGCAATCTGCAGGCCTTCACCGGCCTGATCGATTCGACCCGCAACCTGACCCAGGGCCACACCCTGCGCGAGATCATCGAGCAGATCCTGGAGATCTCCGGCCTCAATGAGTTCTACCGCAACGACAAGGACGGCGCCGAGCGCCTGGAGAACTTGGGCGAACTGATCAACGCCGCCGAAGCCTTTGTCACGCAAGAGGGCTTCGGCAAGGACGCCGTGGCTCTGCCGGTCGATGAACTCTCGCCCGGCGCCATCTCGGAGGGATTCCCGGCAGCGGTTGCGCCCGCCAACTTCACGCCCGATGCCGAGACCGGCGAGATCATGTCGCCCCTGGCTGCCTTCCTGACCCATGCCTCGCTGGAGGCCGGCGACAACCAGGCGCAAGCCGGCCAGGACGCTGTGCAGCTGATGACGGTGCACTCCAGCAAGGGCCTGGAGTTCGACGCCGTCTTCATCACCGGCCTGGAAGAAGGCCTGTTCCCGCACGAGAACTCCATGTCCGACAGCGACGGCCTGGAGGAAGAGCGCCGCCTGATGTATGTGGCCATCACCCGCGCCCGCCAGCGCCTCTACCTGGCCTTCAGCCAGACCCGCATGCTGCACGGCCAGACCCGCTACAACGTCAAGAGCCGCTTCTTCGATGAGCTGCCGGAGCACGCGCTCAAGTGGCTGACCCCGCGCAACCAGGGCTTCGGCTCCGGCTTCGCCAAGGAGTATCAGAGCGCCTGGGAACGCGGTTCGGGCCTCAAGTCGGTGGTCGGCGCCGGCCGGGTCGAGAAGCCCGCCTACGACACCACGCCGGTGCCCAAGAGCATGAAGCAGGCCGCCGCCCAGAAGGTGGCCGACGAGCATGGCGGCCTCAAGGTTGGCAAGGGCGTGTTTCACACCAAGTTCGGCGAGGGCGTCTTGCTAACGCTGGAAGGCAGTGGCGCCGATGCCCGCGCGCAGGTCAACTTCGGCCGCCACGGCATGAAGTGGCTGGCGCTGTCGGTGGCCAAGCTGACGCCGATTGATTGATTGGTTGGTTGGTTAAGGGGCTGCGCCCCTGGTTTGTGCGTAGTCCGTACGAGTCACTGGACTGTCATCTGCGGGTCACGTGGGTTTCACGGCCGCTACATAAGCTCTGGCGGATCCCTCAACCTGAGCTGATGCCAGCTGAAGCAAGCCATGACCAAATCCAACGATGTCTCCGTTCGTGACTTCAACGAAGAAGACTCCAACACCTCTGCCAACCCGAGCTTCGACAGCGTGCTCGCCGCACGCCTGAGCCGCCGCAACATCCTGCGCGGCTCCATCGGCAGCGTGGCCACGGCCGTGCTGGGTGGCGCGTCCCTGAGCGCCTGCGGTGGCGGCGACGATCCGGCGCCCGCACCGGCGCCGGCTCCTGCCCCCGCGCCGGCTCCTGCCGAAAAGCTGCTGGCCTTCACGGCCGTGGCCAAGAGCCTGGAAGACAAGGTCACCGTGCCGGCTGGTTACACCGCCACCGTCATTTACGCCCTGGGCGATCCGCTGCGGGCCGCCACCGCTGACTACAAGAACGACGGCACCGATGGTGACTTCGAGAACCGCGCCGGCGACCACCATGACGGCATGGAATGGTTCGGCTTGGGTGCTGACGGCAAGGCTTCGCTGACATCGAACGACCGTGGCCTGCTGGCCATGAACCACGAAGCGACGACCGATGAAAAGCTGTCGTCCTTCTTCTTGCACGCTGATGGCGGCAAGAGCACGCTGCCGCGTCCGGCTGCGGAAGTTGACAAGGAAGTCAACATCCACGGCATCTCGGTCGTGGAAGTGAAGAAGGCTGCTGACGGCAAGTGGTCCTACACCAAAGACTCGGCCTTCAACTTCCGCCTGACGCCCTGGAGCGATGTTGAGCTGGGCGGCCCGCTGCGCGGCCATGCTCTGGCCAAGACCAAGTATTCGCCCACCGCCGTCAAGACCCGCGGCACCATCAACAACTGCGGCACGGGCAAGTCGCCCTGGGGCAGCTTCCTGACCGGCGAAGAAAACTGGGCCGGCTACTTCTCTCGCGGCGCCGCTGACGATGCAGCCCGTGGCGACAAGTCGGTTGTGGCCCTGAAGCGTTATGGCAGCTCGCAAGGCGGTGCTTCGCGCCACGGCTGGGAAACCGCCGGCACCGATGACAAGTACCAGCGCTTCAACATCAGCAAGACCGGCGTGTCAGCCGATGGCTCGGACGACTATCGCAACGAGCTGAATACCTACGGCTACATCGTCGAAATCGACGCCTACGACAAGACCAAGGCTGCCAAGAAGCGCAGCGCACTGGGTCGTTTCGCCCACGAAAGCGCTGTGTTCGGCAAGGCCGAGGCCGGCAAGCCCCTGGCGGTGTACATGGGTGACGACTCGCGCGGCGAGTACATCTACAAGTTTGTCAGCGAAGCCGTCTGGGACGCTGCCGACGCCACTCCGGCCAACCGCATCGCCGCTGGCGACAAGTACCTGGACAAGGGCAAGCTGTTCGTTGCCAAGTTCAATGCCGACGGCAAGGGCGAGTGGATCGAGCTGGCCATGAGCAATGCCGCCATTGCTGCCTACGCCAACTACAAGTTCGCCGACCAAGCCGACATCTGCGTCAACACCCGTCTGGCTGCCGATGCCGTGGGTGCCACCAAGATGGACCGCCCGGAGTGGTGCTCGGTCAACCCGAAGAACGGCGAGATCTACTACGCGCTGACCAACAACAACGCTCGCCGCGTTGAGCCAGCCAGCGCCAAAGAGTTCGCCGTGGACAGCGCAAACCCCCGCGTCTACAACGACGTCAAGGGCACTTCCAGCATCCAGAATGGAAACTCCAACGGCCACATCCTGCGCCTGAAGGAAGACGCCGCTGGTGCAGCCGCCACGGGCTTCACCTGGGACGTGTACCTCTTCGGTGCCGAGTCCAGCGCTTCGCCTTCGACCATCAATCTGTCCAATCTGACCGGCGACCAGGACTTCTCCAGCCCGGACGGCCTGGCCTTCAGCCCCTCGACCGGCATTTGCTGGATCCAGACCGATGACGGCGCCTACACCGACGTCACCAACTGCATGATGCTGGCGGCCCTGCCGGGCGCCGTCGGCGACGGTGCCAAGAAGACCTTGAGCTACACCAAGGCTGACGGCAGCAAGCTCAATGTCGACACCTACGTCGGCAAGGCTGCGTCCGCCGACACGCTCAAGCGCTTCCTGGTTGGTGCCAAGGACTGCGAGATCACCGGCCTGGCCGAGACGCCGGACGGCAAGGCTCTGTTCGTCAACATCCAGCATCCGGGTGAAGGCACGTCCATGGCCAATATCGCTGACCCGACCAAGTACACCAGCCAATGGCCCAGCAACGCCGGCTACGGCGCCGGCAAGCGTCCCCGCTCGGCCACGGTGGTCATCACCAAGAACGACGGCGGCCGCATCGGTTCCTGATGAGATTCTCCGCTTGCGGCACCCTCGGGTGTCGCAAGTGGATGCCTGAGTGAACAAAGACAAAGCCCCGGCATGCCGGGGCTTTGTCTTTTTGGGGCCGGCGATGCTGGCGCTGCAGGCTGCTCAGCGCTCGGCCGCCTGCCAGGCTTGCACCAACTCTCTCGCCCGTTCGCCCACCACGCTCGCGCTGTCACCCGCGCGGTAGATCGCCGAGCCCAGGCCGGCGCCCGTGGCACCGGCGCGGCGGTAGGCCGCCAGGTTGTGCAGGCCCATGCCGCCGACCGGGTAGATCAGGGCCTCGGGCAAGACCGTGCGCCAGGCCCGCAAGGCCTCGGGCGGCAGGGCGTCGTTGGGAAAGGCCTTGAGCGCATGGGCACCCGCGCGCAGCGCCGCAAAGGCCTCGCTGACCGTGGCCACGCCGGGCATGGTCCACAGGCCCAGGCCCACGCTGTGGCGCACCAGATCGGGGTCCAGATGGGGCGAGATGGCCAGCGTGCCGCCGGCCTCGCTCAAAGCGTCCGCCTGCTCGGGCCTCAGCACCGTGCCGGCGCCCAGGTGCGCATCGGCCGGCAGGGCCTGGCGCATCAGGCTCAGGGCCTGCAAGGCACCGGGGCGGTTCAGCGGCACCTCGATCAGGCGCAGGCCGGCCGCGTACAGGGCCAGGCCGACTTCGGCCGCTTCTTCGGGCTGCAGGCCGCGCAAGATGGCGACCAGGGGCGGGTAGGCGGGCGTGGGTGCAAAGGGGTTGGTGTTCGCTTTCATCGCGGTCCTTTCATTCGCCCAGGCCTTCGAGCGCACGCAGCGCGGCCAGATGCGCCTCGCGCGGGTCCAGGCATTGCAGGCTCAGGCTCAGTCGTTCGGCAGCGCGTGCATACCAGGCGCAGAGCCGTGCCTCGCCCACGGCCAGCAAGGGCAGGGCGCGCAGGGCAGGCTGGCGCCGCAACTGGCCCAGCTCGCTGCCGATCAGCAGGCCCGAGAGGCGGGCCGCCGCCTGCAGGCGCAGCGCGTCCACAGCGCTGCCTGGTGTGTGGGGCGGTGGTGCCAGCAAGGCCTCGGCGCGCACGCGGAAGAGCTGGGCCAGCAGCGATGAAGCATCGTCCTGCGCCCAGTCCACACCTTGATCAAAACCTTGCTGGGCCAGCGGGTGCTCGAGCAGGGGCAGGGTGCTGTCGATCAGGCTGCCCAAAGCGCCCTGCTGGCTCAGCAGGCGGAACAGCTCGCCGGTCATGAAGGTCTGGAAGCTCTGCACCTGGGCCAGGCCCCGATCGCTGCGCAGATGCGCCCATTTGCTGTGCGTGCCGGGCAGGATGAACAGGGCTTCATCGCCCGCCGCCGTGCCGCTGGCTTGCCAATGCCGCCAGGCGCCCAGCAGCTGGGTTTCTTCGCCGCGCATCACATCGGCCGGGCCGGCTTCGGGCAGCTGGCTCAGGCCGGGCAAGAGGCGCAGGCGCGGCGGCTCGGCGCACACCATGCGGGCGGCGGGCCAGTCCAGATCCAAGGCCTGCGCGCCCAGCTGATCCAGCGCCAAGGGCACCGGCAGGTAAGGCGCTTCACGCCAACCGAGGCGGCTGCCGATCATGCCGGACAGCCACACCGTGCGCGGGCCCTGGCGCAGCCAGTCGCCGATGAAGCCGGTCAGCTCGGCGCCGAAATCGCGGCGCTGCCCGGGCTTGCAGTTCAGCGCGGCGTGCAGCACGCCGGCCTGGTCGTGGCGCTCGGCCAGCAGCTGGCCGTTTTCATCAAGCGCATAGGCGCGCCGGCTGCTGCTGCCCCAGTCAATTGCTATACATCTCATCGTAAACCCCAGTCTGTTCACGGGCCGTGGCCCTTGTCATGCAGCGCGAAGCTGCGCACAATGAGATAACGTTAACACATTGCAATCACAGCTGTCCGGAAGGCGGGTGTGGATGCGTTCAAGAACAGGCTCAAGCAGCAAAGGCGGCCCCGCATGTCGAACGATTCGAACAGCAACAACAACGGCAACGACAGCCACAACAAGAAACCGGCGCGCCGCTCCCAGCACTGGTTCGGTGGCAACAGCAAGGACGGCTTCATCCACCGCTCCTGGATGCGCAACCAAGGCCTGGGCAGCGAGGCCTTCGACGGCCGGCCCATCATCGGCATCTGCAACAGCGGCTCCGATCTCGTGCCCTGCAACGCCCACTTCCGCGGCCTGGTCGACAAGGTGCGCGAAGGCATCCTGCAAGCCGGCGGCGTGCCGCTGGAGTTCCCGGCCATGGCCCTGGGCGAGAGCAATCTGCGCCCCACGGCCATGCTGTTTCGGAACCTCGCCGCCATGGAGGTGGAAGAGTCCATCCGCGCCAACCCCATGGACGGTGTGGTGCTCATGGTCGGCTGCGACAAGACCACCCCGGCCCTGCTGATGGGTGCGGCCAGCGTCAATCTACCCACCCTGGTGCTCTCGGGCGGCGCCATGCTCAACGGCCGCTACCGCGGCCAGGCCATCGGCTCGGGCACCCATGTCTGGAAGTTCTCTGAGGCGGTGCGCGCCGGCCAGATGAGCGAAGCCCAGTTCCGCAGCGCCGAGGCCTGCATGTCGCGCAGCGCCGGCCACTGCATGACCATGGGCACCGCCTCCACCATGGCCTGCATGGTCGAAGCCCTGGGCATCGCCATGCCCGACAACGCGGCTCTGCCGGCCGTGGACGCGCGCCGCCACGAGCTGGCCCGCCAGGTCGGGCGCCGCATCGTCGCCCTGGTGCAAGAGAACCGCCGGCCCAGCGACATCCTGACCCGCGAGGCCTTCGAGAACGCCATCCGCGTCAACGCCGCCATCGGCGGCTCCACCAATGCCGTCATCCATCTGCTGGCCCTGGCCGGCCGCCTCGGTGTGCCGCTGAACCTGGACGATTGGGACCGCCTCGGCCGCGATGTGCCCACCCTGGTGGACCTGCTGCCCGCCGGCCGTTTCCTGATGGAAGAGTTCTGCTATGCCGGCGGCCTGCCCGTGGTGATGCGCCGCCTGGCCGAGGCCGGCCTGCTGCACCGGGAGGCGCCCAGTGTGGCCGGCGGCGCCATCGGCCCGCACATCGAGGCGGCCGAGTGCTTTGACGACGAAGTCATCCGCCCGCTCGAGCGCCCCGTGGTAGCCCAGGGCGGCATCGCCGTGCTGCGCGGCAATCTGGCGCCCGATGGCGCGGTGATCAAGGTCTCGGCCGCCTCGCCGGCCCTGATGCAGCACACCGGCCGCGCCGTGGTGTTCGAGACCATCGAGGACTACAAGGCCCGCATCGACGACCCCGCGCTGGACATCGACGCCAGCTCCATCATGGTGCTCAAGAACTGCGGCCCCAAGGGCTACCCCGGCATGGCCGAGGTCGGCAATATGGGCCTGCCGCCCAAGCTGCTGGCGCAGGGCGTGAGCGACATGATCCGCCTGTCCGACGCGCGCATGAGCGGCACCGCCTACGGCACCGTGGTCCTGCATGTCGCGCCCGAGGCCGCGGCCGGCGGCCCGCTGGCCCTGGTGCAAAGCGGCGACCTGATCACCCTCGATGTGGCCGAGCGCCGCCTGCATCTGCATGTGGACGAAGCCACCCTGGCCGAGCGCTGCAAGGCCTGGGCGCCGCCGCCCAAGCCGGCCTCGGGTTGGGCCCGCTTGTATGTGGACCATGTGCTGCAGGCCGACAAAGGCGCGGACATGGATTTCTTGGTCGGCCAACGTGGCGACCATGTGGCGCGCGAATCCCATTGATTCCCATCGATCTGAGCCACCCGCAGTCACGACACCCGCGATGAATATGAGTATCGAGTCCCCATCTTCCGCCGCCATCCCGCTGGCCAGTTACCCCAGCCTGCGCGGCCGCGGTGTCCTCATCACCGGCGGCAGCTCCGGCATCGGCGGCGACATGGTGCGCGCCTTCGCCCGCCAGGGCGCGCGCGTGGCCTTCACCGGCCGCAATGCCGCGTCCGCCCAGCAGGTGTTGGACGACTGCAGCGGCGCGACCTACAAGCCCTTGTTCCTGCGCTGTGATATGAGCGATGTGGCCCAGCTGCGCGATGCCGTGGCCGAGGCCGATGCCTGGACCCTGGGCCTGAGCGCGCTGCTCAACAACGTGGCCGATGACGACCGCCACGCCTTTCTCGAGGTCACGCCCGACTACTTCGACAGCCGCGTGGCCATCAATCTGCGCGCGCATTTCTTCGCCGCGCAAGCGGCCTTGCCCAGCCTGCAGCGCCAGGGCGGCGGCAGCATCATCAACCTCGGCTCCACCAGCTGGAAGAACAAGGTGGCCGGCTACGCCGCCTACGCCACTTGTAAATCGGCCATGACCGGCTTGACCCGCAGCCTGGCGCGCGAGTTCGGCCCCGCCGGTGTGCGCGTCAACACGCTGACCCCCGGCTGGGTGATGACGGACAAGCAGCTCAGCACCTGGGTCGATGCCGAGGGCGAGCGCGCCATGGACGAACACCACTGCCTGCCCGGCCGCATCAGCGGCAGCGATGTGGCCCAACTGGCCCTGTTCCTGGCCGCCGACGACAGCCGCATGATCACCGCGCAAGAGTTCGTCATCGACGCCGGTTGGACCTGAGCATGAGTCAGCAAGACACCCTGCCGCGCTACAGCGCCCGCTGCCTCTGGCCGGCCGAATGCCAGCTCGGCGAAGGCCCGCTGTGGCTGGCCGACGCGGCCCAAGCCTCGGCCGGCCGCCTGCTCTGGCTGGACATCCACGGCGCCGCCGTTCATGGCCTCGACCTGCCCTCGGGCCAGCGCCACCGCTGGGCCTTGCCCTGGCGCGTGGCCTGGCTGATCGCCAGTGAAGGAGAGGAGGGCGTCTTCCTCGCCGGCCGTGTCGATGCCGTGCTGCGCCTGCGCCTGTGGCCGCAGCTGGAAGTGCTGGGCCCCGGCCTGCCTATCCATGAACCCGCAGCCCCGGGCCAGGGCCTGCGCCTGAACGACGCCAAGCTCGACCCCTGGGGCCGGGTCTGGTTCAGCGGCATCTACGAGCCCGACCCCAGCCAGCCCCGCGCCGAGCTGCTGCGCCTGGACGGCCGCGGCCAGCTGCGCACCATGGACCGCGGCTACCGCATCGGCAACGGCCCCTGCTTCAGCCTCGACGGCCGCACGCTCTGGCATGCCGACAGCGGCCTGGGCTGCGTCTGGGCCTATGCGCTGGATGAAAGCGGTGAACTGCAAGGTGCGCAACAAGGCACGGCGCCGCGCCGCCTCTGGCGCCAGTTCCCGCCCGAAGAAGGCGTGCCCGACGGCATGTGTGTCGATGCCCAAGGCGCGCTCTGGATCGCCCACTGGGGCGGCCACCGCGTCACGCGCTACAGCCCCCAGGGCGAGCCCCTGGCCCGCATCGATCTGCCCGTCAGCCAGGTCACCAGCTGCTGCTTCGGCGGCGTCGATGGGCGCCAGCTTTTCATCACCAGCGCCCGCACCGGCCTCAGCCAAGCGCAGCTGGCGCGCGAGCCTTTGGCCGGCGGCCTCTTTGTGGCCGATCTGCCGGTGGCCGGTGCGCCCCTGGGCCGCTTTGCCTTCGATGCCGCGGCCCTACGCGCGGGCACGCCTTGGGCATGAACGCAAGTCGCTTTTCCTCCGGGGTGGGCGCGCCAGGCTTGGCGCGACAATGCCGCCCGCCAGGCCTCGCGCTCCGCGCGGCGCCTGGCCCGCGTCCATTGAGGGAGAGAAAAGCATGTCAACGATGAAGAGCAACAAGCCTGTTCCGAAGAGCCGCGCGCCGCGCGAAGGCGAAGCGGCTGCGCCCGCCGTTTCACCCGCTGCACCGGCCGCAGAGCCCACCCAGGCCGGCCGCATCACCGTCAGCGACATCGCCGCCCGTGCCGGTGTGTCGGTGATGACGGTCTCGCGTGCGCTCAGCGGCAAGGGCTATGTGGCCGAGGCTACGCGCGAGCGCGTGCTGGCCATGGCCCAGGCCATGGGCTATGTGGCCAATCTGGGCGCCAAGGCGCTCAAGGGCGGGCGCACCCATGTGCTCGGCCTGCTGGTCACCGACTTCGAATCCCCCGTGGTGGCCGCCATCATCAACGCCATCAGCCGCGTGGTGAAGCAGGCCGGCATGGACTTGATCATCTACGACATCGCCCCCAACGAGGGCGGCCAGGCGCGGCCCGAGGTGGTGCCCCTGCTCAGCAGCTTGTGCGATGGCCTGCTGCTCATCCTGCCCGGCCAGCATGCCGAGCAGCTGGAGCATTTCCAGCGCACCGAGCTGCCCGTCGTCTTGGTCAATTACTGGCGCGCGCCCACGCCGCTGCCGGTGGTGCGTGCCGACAATTACGAGGGCGCCTACGCCCTCACGCGCCACCTGCTGGACCTGGGTCACCGCCGCATCGCCTTTGTGCGCGGCACGGCCTACTCGGGCCAGAGCCAGGAGCGCGAGCGTGGCTTCGCCGCGGCACTTGCCCAGGCCGGCCTGGCGCCCGCGCCCGAGCTGGTGGTGGAGGGCAACTTCGGTCAGCGCTCGGGCTTTGAGCAAGGCCTGCAGCTGCTGGACCTGGCCGAGCCACCCACCGCCGTCTTCTGCGCCAATGACTTGATGGCCCTGGGCCTGCTCGACGCCGCCCGCGCCCGCGGCCTGCAGGTGCCCAAGGACCTGTCCCTGGTCGGCTTCGACGACATCCCCGCCGCTGCCCACACCCACCCGGCCCTGACCACCGTGCAGCAAGACTACGAGCAGCTGGGCGGCAGCGCCGTGCGCCTGCTGCTGCAGCAGATCGAGGCCGGTGTGCAGCGCGGCATCCGTGTCGAGCTGCAGAGCAGCTTGGTGATCCGTGAATCTACGGCCGTGCCGCCGGCGGCCAAGGCCGCGCGCGGCGCTTCCTCTTCCTCTGTTTCTTCTTCCACCGCTGCTACGCGCAAGGTGGCTTCTGCGCCTGCCCAGCCCGAACGTAAAAAACGTTAGGCCGCCCAAGCAGCGCGTAGTCACGATGCGGCATGCGGGGCGGCCTGTTCTTCAGCTCTCTTTTGTTTCCGCCCCCGCCCATGAGTTCCTTGCCCACGTCCGCGTCGTCGTCTGCGTCTCCGCCCATCTTGCCCTCGGGCCCTGTGCCTGTGGCTAGCACCTGGCGCGATCGCTGGGCGCAGGGCCGCTGGAGCAATGGCACGCTGGTCTACGGCAGCTCGGGCCTGGTGCTGCTGTTTGCTTTGCTGCTGCTCGGTGATTTCGCGTGGAGCCTGAAGGAGCGGGCCGTCACGCCCGTGGCCCAGGTGCTGTTGAAGCAGATGCAGGCCAGCGATTTGTTCATCGCCCTGGTCGTGGGCTCGGTGCCGGCCGGCCTGGGACTGCTGCTCGGGCCCATCGTGGCTGTGCGTTCGGACCGGCACCGTGGCCCCTGGGGCCGGCGCATCCCGTATCTGTTTCTGCCCACGCCCTTCATCGTCGTGTCCTTGGTGGGCATGGCTTTCACGCCCGACCTCGGTGCGGCGCTGCACAGCGTGCTGGGCGGGGCTTCACCGGGCGAGCGCGTCTGTGCGCTGATCGTGTTCTCGCTGATGTGGAGCCTCTTCGAGGTTGCCTCCGTCACCGCCAATGCCGTGTTCGGCGGCCTGATCAACGATGTCGTGCCGCCCACCCTGGTGGGCCGCTTCTACGGCCTGTTCCGCGCCACCAGCCTGCTGGCCGGCATGGCCTTCACCTTCCACCTGATGGGCCGGGCCGAGCAGCACTTTGCGGCCATCTTCATCGGCATCGCCCTGATCTACGGTCTGGGCTTTGCGCTGATGTGCTGGCGTGTGCGCGAGGGCGAGTACCCGCCGCTTGAAGACGCGCCGGCTGCGCACGATGCCACCTCTGCCGCCGGCGGCGCCCTGGGCCGCTATTTGCGTGAGTGCTTCACCCAGCCCTACTACCTGTGGCTGTTCCTGGCCATGACCCTGGGCCTGGTGGCCGGCAACCCGGTCAACAGCTTCGGCGTGTTCTATGCCAAGCATGTGGGCCTGGGCCTGGACGGTTATGGCAAGTACCTGGCGCTGACCTACGCCATCTCCCTGCTGCTGGCCTTGCCCGTGGGCTGGCTGGCCGACCGCTGGCACCCGCTGCGCGTGGGCCTGACTGCCATCACCGCCTACGGCCTGGCCATGCTGGCCGCCGGCACCCTGGTGCGCGAGGGCGGCCAGTTCGCCCTAGCCTTTGTGCTGCACGGCGTGCTCTCAGGCATCTACCTCACCGGCACCGCCGCCCTGGGCCAGTACCTGTTCCCACGCACCCGCTTTGCCCAGTTCCAGTCCGCCATGAGCCTGATGGCCGCCCTGGGCTATATGGTCGTGCCCCCGCTCATGGGCGCCTGGCTCGACGCCACCGGCAACGAGTACCGCCACACCTTCATCGCCAGTGGCGCCCTGGCCCTAGGTGCCGCGCTGGCCTTTGTGATGGTGCACCGGCACTTCCAGCGGCTCGGTGGGGCGGGGGGGTATCGGGCGCCGGAGTGACGGGAAGTTATGGGCTGTGTACTGCCTGTTCGGCGTAAATGTAAGGTTTGTTTGCACTAGATCGCTCGAATTCACTCGTCACCAGTAGCTTGTGCGAGAGCTTCTTGCCACCTCGGTCAACCGATGCAGAACTTTGAGTTCGACGGCTGCTCAGAGGGCAGAGCACTCGATGCGCGTGGGCTGTCGGTTCAATTCTGAGTGTTTGCAGCTGACTAAACTGCTCCCACTTACAACAAATATGCACAGCGGAGGGCGAATTGGCTTACTACGATCTGAGGCGACGGTTTGTAAAGAGAGAAACCTACGACCATGACGAACTCGTCACTGCGCAACTGCGTGGCAAGCAGGTGACGTGGGCCAAGGTGCTCAAGAATCGCAGCAGCGTCATCGTTGCAGCGGCGAACTTCGGCAAGACCACCGAGATGCGCCAACAGGCGGCGCAACTGCGTGCGAGTGGTGAGACCGCCGTGTTCATCGCGCTGCGCCAACTCGCGGATCGAGGCAGTCTCGACAGGGCATTGACTGGCGATGACCGCGACGCCTATCGCGCGTGGAAGGCTGCGCCACTCGGCCCCATCACGGTGTTTGTCGACTCATTGGATGAGGCCGCCGCCGGCGGCAAGGCCGAAAGCATCAGCCACCTCGTCGGAGACGTTGCCGACGAACTGAGCTGGCCCAATGAGCATGTCCGGTGGGTGATTTCGACTCGGCCGGCCGTCCTCACAGCAGGCGTCTTCGAGAAGCTCTCGGAGTTGCTTTCTAAGCCGGCTCCGAAGACTATCGGGAGCTCGGGCGGACCGAGCGGTCTCGATGCGGGCGGTGCGGTCAGCGTAGCAGTGGAAGCCGAGGCGCCGGAGCCGGTGCCGCTGAGCCTGTTCTCCATGGCTCATCTGGAAGACCACCAGGCTGCCGTGTACCTCACGGGGCGATACCCAGCGCTGGATGCCAAGCAACTGATCGAGATTGCCAGTGAACGCGGTTTGTCGGGCTTCGTCCGCAGCCCGGGCGGCCTGGATATCCTTGCTCGCATTGACATGGTGGCCAGCCCGCCAGAATCCTTGACCGAGGTGTTCGAGCGCGTCGTGAACGCCATCGGCACCCTGCGTGGGGCTGACCATCGGCTCGTTGCCGCCGGCAGCCCTGCACAGGACGTCCTGAGCGGTGCGGTTCAGCGCCTGGCCTCAGCATCGGTTGTGTGCCAGCTGGTGAACATCGAGATGCCCGAGGCGACCCTGGCTATTCCTGAAACGGCCTTGTCAGCCCGGGTGATTGCGTCGCCGATTCTTCACGAGGCGGGCATCAAGGCGCTGTTGAACTCCCAGCTCTTCATCGACGCCGGTTTCCATCAGGTCAAGGTCTATCCCGATGAGCTCGCGCCGTTCCTCGCGGCCAAACGCCTCTCCGGTTTGGTGGCCTCGCCGGATCAGGCGGAGCGGCTCCTTGAGAACTTCACCTGGGCTGCGACCAGCGGCGAGCAAGGGGTGCAGCGCGCCTTCTTGCCGATGTTGGGATGGCTCGCCACGCTGAACGCGCATTGCCGCGAGGTCATCCTGCAGAAGGATCCTCAGGCGTTGGCGTTCTTCGGTGACCTGCGCAATCCGGCCGTCCCGACCACGGCGGCGCAGGAAGCTCTGACGGAGAGCATCAAGCGCTTGGTGGAAAAGGGCGACCACATCGGCCGCACCATGTTCCGGCTGACGTCTGAGAACTTCTGGCAGGCGGGGCCCGACCGATTGGCTGGGACCATCGCGAGCCTTTACGACCAGTACCAGGACAACTACTGGGCGCGAGACGTCCTGCTCGATATTGCTACCGCGTGCAAGATCGAGCCTTTGCGGGCAAAGCTTCTCAAGCGTCACGGGTCGAAGTTTGACCGCGTCCTTTCTGACAGCAGTGACGTTGGCTACTTCCTTGCATTGCGTCGGCCCGCCGATCTTTCCGCTCTCGCCGCCGCTGCGGTGGTGAGCACCACTGTGCGCGAAGGCGTCATCAGCCTCCTATTGCGAGAGCTGGGATGGAGCTATTTCTCGCCCCGTGATGTCGCCGTGATGGTCGACAACCAGTTCCAGGCGGGTCCGCGTGGATTCCAGCTCTCCTATTCCCTCGAGAAGGGAAGCATGCTCGCCGATGCAACGGATGGCCAGCTGTATCAACTGGCGCGCGGGCTCGTTGTGCGCATGGTTAAGAGGGAGCTGACTCACAAGCTAAATCGAGAGGATCAGCAGTACGTCGACCTCGTTGCCACGGTTCTTGAAGCCTTGGTCGTGCGAACGGATGGCGCCCAGGCGGTCAAGGTCGCTCGCCTGTACCTCGTCGTAACCCGGGCCATCCAAGACCGCTATCTGCAGAGCAGCGCAATCGAGGAGCTGTGGTCTTCGGTAGAGGAAAATGCCGCCGTCCGCCTGGCACTGCTGCGGGCCACCCTCGAGCGGCAGCTCAATGATGACGAACTGCTGCTCGCGGTTGTTGGCTTTCGCCGGCCCACCACGTACACACCCGAGGACGTGGTTCAAGTGAACGACGCGCAGCTCACCCGCGTGTACGCAGAATCGCAAGCTAAACGCGCGAGAGCCATCGCACAGCAGCCGGCGCCTAAGCCAGTCAAGCCAAAGAGCGAGAAGCTCACTGTCGACGCCAAGGTGAAGCGGCAGCTTACCAAGCGCTTGAGCGCATTGGCTGATGGAACGGATACCCGGGCGCTCGAGTGGATCGCCGAGTGGCTGCTTCAGACGAATCGCACCTCAAGATATGGCGAGGTCGACTTCGAGGCGTTCGAGAGGGCCGTCGGCGCGAAGATCGCTGCGGCTACCCGACAGGGCATGAGTCGCCTGTGGCGCGACAAGGCCCCGACCTTTAAAGAGAGCGAGCCGAACTCGACTTTCCACATCACTGCGGCCGGCCTGCAGGGTCTCAAGCTTGAACTCGGGGACGGGGCGGTGCTTCCCGCCCTCACTGAGCTTGAGGTGCGCAAGGCTCTGCGTTATGCGCTCTTCGAAATCAACGGCTATCCGAAATGGTTCTGGGCCCTCGTCAAGGCATATCCGGCCGTTTCGGTTCCTGAGTTGGTATCAATCGCCGGCGAGGCAGGGAACGGCGCTACGTCCAGTGAGCATGCCGAAGAGCTGCTGGCATCCATTCCAGACGCACCTGCACCGGTCCAAGAAGCACTCGCAGGCCTCGCATGGACGCACCTGCTAAGCGTGAATCCATCCCGCGACTACGTCGTGAATCGGTTGCTGCAGGCGGCCCTGTCGGTGCCGGGCAAGGCCCCGCAAGGTGACTTCGAGCGCTTGGCGCTTCACAAGATGAAGGCCGCCTACTGCTCGCCGCTGGCTGAACCAGTCGACGAGGCCCTGCGCGCGCGGCGCGAACATGCACTGACTTGGGCCACCCGCTGGTTCATTCAGAGTCCGTTGCGGTGGCGCAATGCCGTCAACGCCTGGGGACCGTTGGACCCGCTAGCCGTCAAGAGTTTCATCTTTGACCTTGCCGCTACGTTTGGTCGTGACCGCGAGGGCATCGCGGCGCGAATCGCCACCGAAAGCGACCACGGCATTTTGGCGCTGGAGGACCTGTACCTATGGACGAGGTGGGCAGTCGACCCGAAGGATGATGTGGACAGACCGGCTGGTGCTACCTACAGCCCTGGCCCCAGGGACAACGCAGAGCGATTCCGCGGGGTAATCATCAGCGGAATTGCTGCTGCTACATCGCAAGCTGCGTACAGCGCGTTGGAGCGAATCCGGCTGGCGCTACCCGCCGGCGACTTCACCATCGAGTACATCAAGAAGACGCAGTTCGAACTTCGTGAGCGGCAGCTCACCCGGGAGCCCCTTGCCCAAGTGAACTACCCAAAGTTCGAAGAGAACTTCCGTGGAGATGTCACCGATACGACCGCGTTCGCTATGGCCGTGCATGCTGACCTTCGTGCCGTTCAGTATGACGTCGAACGCGGCGAGCACAGCTTGCGCAGCTTCTTTAGCGAGGTCAATTTCACGCGAGTCAACAAGAAGGGACAGGAAGGCGAGAAGGCGGGCTTGGCGCTAGAAGCGCACTTCCAGAAGCTCCTAGCCAGCGAGCTGAACCATCATGCGCGCGCTCGGTACTCCGTGACCGTCGAATCCCACACCGCCGAGGCGAAGCGACGGGACATCCTGTGCAGCAAAGATGAATGGCGAGCTTCCATCGAACTGAAGATGTCCGAGCGCTGGACGTTGGATGACTACCTGGTCGCGTTGGAACGCCAGCTGGTTGGTCAGTACATGCGCCACCGAAAGGCGACAACCGGCTTCCTGGTGCTGGTCTTGCAGACCAAGGGGCGCGAGTGGACTGACCCGGCCACGAAGAAGAAGCTGAACTTCCAGCAGGTCCTGGCGATCCTGACGGATAAGGCGCAGCAGCTCGAGGCCAAGGACCGAGCGCGCTACCTGCGGGTCATCGGCATTGATGCGACGACGCCGGAAGATTTCCGGGTTCGCGCGAGGGTCAGACATTAAATCTCAAGGCCCCATCTGCTCCGCGATGACGTTTGTGGCAGGCCCTCGAACGGCAGTTCGGGGCAGAGGCTGTGTGAAAACTCGATCTGCAAGTTCAGAGTCAAAAAGTCGGCCGCTCAGATCGGCCCAGGATCGTCGATCGGCAACGAACTAAGGGTTGAATGACCCCGGAAAAAGCAAGCCAAGCGAGTTTTCACACGGCTTCGGCACGAAGCTGCCCCACGAGCGTCAAGTGCGAGCGGCTGCAAGCGCTGCATCGCAGCAGCACGCGTAGTCGCCGTTCCGACGACCTCGTGCGCAAGGTCGCACCCCCAACCCCATCCTGACCCCTCCTCAGGGCTTGCCCTAGCCCCCGCTTGTGTTTAACATGTTATCGTTATCACACATTGAACATAAGCAAACATGAGTCACACACACTTCCACGCCATCCCCACCGCCCCGGGCCACCATGTGCTGCAAGGCGCGAGCTGCCGGCTGCTGGGTTTTGAAAAGCTGGTGCTGCTGCCGGGCCAGGCGCACAGCGGCCAGGTGGCGGGTGACCGTGAGCAGATGTTGGTGGTGCTTTCGGGCACGGCCGAGGCGGTGGAAGTCGTGGGTGGCCCACGCTTTGCGAATGTGGGCGGCCGGGCCAATGTGTTTGTGGGCAACCCGCACAGCGTGTACCTGCCGCGCGGCAGCCGCTTCACGGTGACGGCCGGCAGCCGCTTCGAGGCGGTGCTGGTGAGCGCGCCGTCCAGCCTGGACACCGAGGCTTACGAGGTGCGGCCCGAGCAAGTGCGCACCGGCACCTGGGGCACGCTGAACTACACACGGCATTTCCGCGAGATCCTGACCCAGCCCGATGGCCGCCCGGCCAGCAGCCTGATCGTGGGCGAGACCATCACGCCCTCGGGCAACTGGAGCACCTTCCCGCCGCACAAGCACGAGCGCGAGGAAGGCGGCGAGGTCTTCCACGAGGAGATGTATTACTTCCGCGTGGCCTCGCCCGAAGGCTTTGGTCTGGCGCGCCACTTCAGCCCCGAGCACGGCTTCGACCACACCCACACGGTGCGCGACGACAGCCTGCTGTCGATTCCCTACGGCTACCACACCTACGCCGCCGCGCCGGGCGCCAAGAGCTACTACCTCTGGTTCCTGGCTGGTGACGGCCGCCGCCAGGGCGTGGCACTGCAGCCCGAGCTGGCCTGGACGCAAAAGCTGGTGGGCATGTGCTGAGCGAATGAATAAACGAATGAATGCGTGAGTGAGACGAGCAGCATGAGCACCAACACCCCATCCCAACTTCAATCCCTGTTCTCCCTGCAGGGCCGCGTGGCCTTGGTGACGGCGGGGGCCAGCGGCATCGGCCAGGCCCTGGCCATCGGCCTGGCGCAAGCGGGCGCCGATGTGGCCATCACCCGCCACAGCCAGAGCAGCGAGGACACCGAGGCGGCGGTGCGGGCCCTGGGCCGCCAATGCCTGGTGATCGCCACCGACCTGGCCCGGCCCGAGGCGCCGGCCGAAGTGCTGGCCCAAACCCTGAAGCACTACGGGCGCATCGATGTGCTGGTGAACAACGCCGGCATCATCCGCCGCGCGCCGGCCGCCGAGGTGCGCGACGAGGACTGGGACGCCGTGCTGGACCTGAACCTCGACGCCGCCTGGCGCCTGTGCCAGGGCGCCGGCCGCCAGATGCTGGAGCAGGGCAGCGGCCGCATCATCAACATCGCTTCGCTGCTGAGCCTGCAAGGCGGCATCCGCGTGCCGGCCTACGCCGCGGCCAAGCATGCGCTGCTGGGCCTGACCCGCGCCCTGGCCAATGAATGGGCGGGCCAAGGCGTGGGCGTGAACGCGATTGCCCCCGGCTATATCGAGACTGCCAACACCGCGCCGCTGCGCGCCGACCCCGAGCGCAGCCGCCAGGTGATGGAGCGCATCCCGGCCGGCCGCTGGGGCCAGGCGCAAGACCTGGTGGGTGCGGCGGTGTTTTTGGCCTCGCCCGCGTCTGCCTATGTCCACGGGCAGTTGCTCGTCGTCGATGGCGGCTGGATGGCCCGCTAAGCATCGCCCGCAAAGCCCCCGTACCCAAACCCATACCTGCGTCCGCAGCCGCAGCGCTGCGCCGCCCCATGCCTGATCGAGACATGACGACCACCGTTTCTCTTGTTGAACACCCCGAGGCCGGCGCGGCCAGCGCAGCATGTACGGCGCAGCCCTCCATGGTGGTGCGCGCCGAGCAGGCAATTGCCGCCGCCTGCGCCCAGCTGGGCCGCTGCCTGCAGCAGCTGGGCCCGCATTTCCCGGGGGACACCAGCAGGGGCAATTACTTTGCGCCCGCCGTCTGGCCCGAGGAGCCGGACGGCGTCAACAGCAGCTGGACGGCGGGCTTCTGGACCGGCCTGCTCTGGATGGCGCATGAGCTGAGTGGCGAGGCCCGTTTCGGCACGGCCGCAGCCGCCCAGCTGGACGGCTACTCGCGCAGGCTGGAGCGGCGCTTTGTGGTGGACCACCACGACCTGGGTTTTCTCTTCATGCCCTCTTGCGTGGCGGCGCTGCGCCAGGGGCCGCAGCCTCTGGCGCACGCCACGGCTTTGCAAGCGGCGGCCTTGCTGATGACGCGCTACCTGCCGCGCGCCGGCGTGGTGCAGGCCTGGGGCCGGTTGGAAGACCCGGCCCAGCGCGGCCGCATCATCATCGACTGCCTGCTCAACCTGCCCCTGCTGCACTGGGCAGCAGGGCAGGGCGGCGCGGCCGAGATGCGCGAGGCCGCCATCAGCCACGCCCAGCGCTCGCGTGAACACCTGGTGCGGCCCGACCACAGCAGCTTTCACACCTTCCACTTCGACCCCGAAACCGGCGCGCCCTTGCACGGCACCACGGCCCAAGGCGCCTCGGACCAGTCCTGCTGGGCGCGTGGCCAGGCCTGGGGCTTGTACGGCTTCTCGCTCAACCACCGCTGGGTGCCGGAGCAGGGCTTTTTGCAAACGGCCTGCCAGCTGGCCGACCACTTCCTGGCCCTGCTGCCCGAGCATGGCATTGCCTGCTGGGACATGAGCTTCCCGCCCGAGGCGGGCGAGCCCTGGGACAGCTCGGCCAGCGCGATCGCGGCATGCGGCCTGATGGACATTGCCGAGCAGCTGCCTGCGGCCGAGGCCGAGCGGGCGCAGCGCTATCGCGCGGCGGCCGACCGCATCCTCGACGGCCTGCTGCGCCACTGCGCCGGCTGGGATGCGCCCGGCAATGCCTTGCTGCGCCACGGCGTTTACAGCAAGCCCGATGGCTTGGGCGTGGACGAGGCCAGCCTGTGGGGCGACTTCTTCTTCCTCGAAGCCCTGGCCCGCCGCGCCCGTGGCTGGACGCCGTTCTGGCACCCGCCTGCGGCTTTGAGCTCAAGCCCGATCTCGACCCTGACCCCAACCCCGACCCCTGTTTGACCTGGGCTGCGCGGCGCCCCTGCTTGCCAATTCTTCTTTTTCTTCTCGATGCCTTCTCTCTCGCTTCCCTGACCTTTCCCTTCCGCTCCCCCCGACTCGCTGCGCAGATCAGATCAATACCTACACTGGAGACACGACCATGCGACCCTCGACTCAGACTCTCTTTGCCCCTCGTTCCGCTTCGGCTTTCCCGACCGTGCCGCACGCCGTGGCCATCGCCGCCGCCAGCTTCCTGGCCCTGGCCGCCGGCAGCGCTGCGGCGCAAAGCAATGCCTCGGCCGCCACGCCCGAAGCCAAGGCACCGGTGCAGAACCAGCTGGACACGGTGGTGATCAGCGGCATCCGCGCCTCCAAGGAAAAGTCGCTCAACGCCAAGCGCTTTGCCGATGGCGTGACCGAGGTGGTGAGCGCCGAGGACATCGGCAAGATGCCGGACAAGAACGTGGCTGACGCGCTGCAGAAGCTGCCGGGCGTGACCACCACCGCCGGCAGCGGCGGCCAGGGCGGCTATGACGAGAACGACCGGGTCAGCATGCGCGGCACCAACCCCAGCCTGTCGCTGACCACCATCAACGGCCACAGCGTGGCGTCGGCCGATTGGGACCCGGGCGACCAAATCGCCGGCGGCACGGGCTCCAACAGCTCGGGCGCGGCGCGCAGCGTCAGCTTCCTGCTGCTGCCATCGGAAATCGTCAGCCAGGTGGTGGTGCGCAAGAGCGCCTCGGCCGACCAGCTCGAGGGCGGCGTGGCCGGCTCGGTGGACATCATCACCCGCCGCCCGCTGGAGTTCAAAAAGCGCTTCTCGGCTGAGATCGGCTTGCAAGGTGTGTACGCCGACCAGGCCGGCAAGACCGACCCGCAGTTCAATGCCTTGTTCAACTGGAAGAACGAGGCCAACGACGCGGGTGTGATGCTGCAGGTGTTTGACCAGACCCGCCACATCCGTCGTGACGGCCAGTCCGAGATCACCTGGGCCCGCCTCTCGCCCACCACACCGGCCGGCCAGGCCAATGGCGGCCAGCTGGGCAACAAGCTCTACATCAGCGGCCTGATCAACAGCCTGTTCGAGCAGAAGCGCCAGCGCCAGGGCGCGGTGCTGGGCGCCGAGTTCAAGGTCTCGCCGGACCTGACGGTCAACCTCGACGCCTTCCACAGCGAGCTCAAGGCCAGCTATACCAACACCCGCTTCTTTGTGCGCCCCGGCAACTCGGTGGCGGCCAGCGGCGGCGTGGTGCCCAGCGAAGTGAGCCTGGACGGCGAGCGCATCAACGCCGCGCGCTTCAACAACACCGGCAATGCCATGGGCGCCCAGCTGGAGACGCAGGCCAACCCGCTGGCCGCCTCCAAGACCCAGTACCTGAATGCCGACTTCAACTACCGCGCCAGCGAGGCGCTGAGCTTCAAGGGCCAGGTCGGCCACACCCGCGCGCAGGGCGACACCTTCCTGTACTGGAACTACGCCTTCATGCCCAACACGGCCACGGCCTACAGCTTCCAGGGCATGGACAAACCGGTGCAGGTGAGCCTGCCCAATGGCTTTGACGGCAGCAAGCTCAGCCATCTGCCCGGCAACTCCGGCGCCGACAACAGCTTCAGCCAACAGCGCAGCAAGGACCGCGAGAACTACGGCCAGATCGACGGCGAGTACCGCTTTGCCGAGAGCAGCCTGATTTCGGCCCTCAAGTTCGGCGCCCGATTTGCCGAGCATGAGCGCGAGGGCAGCCGCCCGGTCAAGGGCGCCGCGCCGATGAACGCGACCAAGAACGGCCAAGTTGCACTGACCAGCTTGCCGGCCTGGGGCGGAGCCAGCTTCCCCGGCAACTTTGGCAGCGGCCTGGGCGGCAACCCCGGCGGCGTGGGCGTGCCCTTGATTGACCCGGCGGCCGTGGTGGCTTGGTCGGACGCCAACTTCTCGGCCGACCCCGTGTTCAACCGCCCACCCTCAGGCGTGTTCACGGTGAAGGAGAACGTCAGCGCCGCCTACGGCCTGGCCAAGCTGGCGCGAGACGACTGGCGCGCCGAGTTCGGCCTGCGCCTGGTGCGCACCCGAACGCAGGTCACCACCAACACCGGCGTGCCCTGCGGCGCCGTCACCGCCAACAATGGCCTGACCTACGGCAGCCCCGCCCAGGCCGAGGCCTGCAAGGGCTTTGTGCCCCCGGGCGCCACCCTGGTGACCGGTTCGCGCTTCGGCAACTTCTACATCAAGAGCACCGAGAGCAGCGACACCCAGGCCCTGCCCAGCGCCAGCTTCAGCTATGACCTGAGCGACAAGCTGCTGCTGCGGGTGGCGGCGGCCAAGGTGATGGCCCGCCCGGACTACAGCGCCCTGGGCTCGACGCTCAGCGCCTTTGCCTACAACCCGGCCAACAACCCGCCGTCCACCGCGGCCGGTGGCAATGCCGAGCTGAAGCCCGTGGTGGCCAAGAACTACAACCTCGGCCTGGAGTGGTACTTTGCGCGCCGCTCGGTGCTGTCGGCCCAGGTGTTCGTGATGGACTTCGACTCTCTGATCGGCGCGGGCAGCTCCATGCAGCAGCAGCTGAACACGGCCATCCCCCTGGCCCTGGGTGGCCCGGCCGTGGTGCCCACCCTGGTCAGTTCGCCGGCGGCCACCACCGGCCGTTCGCGCGGCCTGGAGCTGGGCTATGAGCAGCCGGTCTGGGGCGGCTTCGGTGTCTCGGCCAACTACACCTACGCCAATGCCAAGGAAGCCAACGGCAACCCCATGCTGGGCGCCTCCAAGAACAGCTACAACCTGGGCGCCTACTACGAAGACGAGGTCTTCAGCGCCCGCCTGGCGTATGCGCACCGCAGCGCCTCCCGCGTGGGCTTGTACGGCCTGTCGCAGAACTATCTGGCGGCATCGGGCACGCTGGCCGCTTCGGCCAACTACAAGCTCAACGACACGGTGACCCTGACCTTTGAAGGCCTGAACCTGAACAAGCCGGTGACCCGCTTCTACAACGCGGCCAATGCCACCGTGCCTTTTGATGCGACCACCGCGCTGTACAGCAGCGGCCGCCAGTTCTACGTCGGTTTGCGCCTGAAGTATTGATGATGGGTGCGGGCGCTGCCGCCGGTGCATCAGGCCGGCGGTGGCGCCTTTTTTGTCTTTGCTTGTTCCTTCTCTTTTTCCGGCGCTCGATCGTGTGAGGTTTCGATCGGCGCCGCGCTCATGCCATGCAGTCCCCCAGCGCATTTCCTACTTCTCCCCCTTCGACCTTTGCCGTGTGCGGCGATGACTTCGTGCTGAACGGCCAGCCGGTGCAGCTGCTGTCCGGCGCGCTGCATTACTTCCGCGTGCTGCCCGAGCAGTGGGAAGACCGCCTGCTCAAGCTCAAGGCCCTGGGCCTGAACACGGTGGAGACCTACGTGGCCTGGAACCTGCACGAGCCGCGGCCGGGCGAGTTCTGCTTCGAGGGCGGGCTGGACCTGGTGGCTTTTGTGCAGCTGGCCCAGCGCCTGGGCCTGTGGGTGATCGTGCGGCCCGGGCCTTACATCTGCGCGGAGTGGGAGTTCGGCGGCCTGCCGGCCTGGCTGCTGGCGGACAGTGACATGGCCTTGCGCTGCAGCTACCCGCCCTATCTGGCGGCGGTGGACCGTTTCTTTGCTGCGCTGCTGCCGCTTCTCACGCCGCTGCAGATCACCGAAGGCGGCCCCATCCTCGCCATGCAGGTGGAGAACGAGTACGGCAGCTACGGCAGCGACACCGATTACCTGGCCTGGACCGAGGCCAGCCTGCGCCGCCACGGCGTGCGCGTGCTGCTTTTCACCTCGGACGGCCCGACCGACCACATGCTGACCCACGGCACGCTGCCGCATCTGCTCAAGACCGGCAACTTTGGCTCGCGCGTGCCCTCGGAGCTGGCCAAGCTGCGCGAGCACCAGCCGCGCGGCCCGCTGATGTGCATGGAGTTCTGGAACGGCTGGTTCGACCACTGGGGCGAGCCTCACCACACCCGCGACGGCGAGGACGCCGCCCGCTGCCTGGGCCAGATCCTGGAGGCGGGCGCTTCGGTCAACATCTTCATGGTGCACGGTGGCACCAGCTTCGGCTTCATGAACGGGGCCAACACCGATCTCAAGACCGGGGCCTACCAGCCCACGGTCAACAGCTACGACTACGACGCGCCCCTGGCCGAGGACGGCAGCGTGACGCCCAAATTCATCGCCATGAAGGCAGTGATCCTGGCCCATCTGCGCGCGCAAGCGCAGGCCCGCGGCCTGCCGCCGCCCGATTTGCCACCGCTGCCGCCCGAGGCGCCGCGCTTTGATCGGCAAGGCCTGGCCCTGGTGCCGTGCCAGCCCTGGTTCGAGGCCTTGCAAGGCCTGGCGCCGACCCGCATCGATGTTTGCCCGCGCAGCATGGAGCAGCTGGGGCAGGACTACGGCTTCACGCTCTACCGCTGCCGGGTGCGCCACCCGAAAGGCCCGGTGACGCTGTCGGTGCAGGCCGTGCATGACCGCGCCCAGGTCTTTGTGGACGGCCGGCCGGTGGGCCTGCTGGAGCGCGACGGGCCCTTGAGCCTGGCGCTGGATTGGCCCGGCGGCGAGGCCACGCTGGAGCTGCTGGTGGAGAACCAGGGCCGGGTCAACTACGGCCCGCAGCTGCAGGACCGCAAGGGCCTGCTGGGCTGGGTGCGCCTGGGTATCAATGTGCTGCAGCGCTGGGAGCACTTCGCCTTGCCCCTGGCCGAGCTGCCGGCGGGCGCCACGCAGGCGCGCAGGGCCGGCTCGGTGCAGAGCGGCCTGCCGCAGTTCTTCAGCGCCGACTTTGAGGTGGACGAGCCGGGTGACTGCTTTGTGCGCCTGAACGGCGGCCACAAGGGCCAGGTCTGGATCAATGGCTTCAACCTCGGCCGCCACTGGGTGCGCGGCCCGCAGCTGGCGCTCTATCTGCCCTGGCCGCTGCTGCGCCCAGGCCGCAACTCGCTGACCGTGCTGGAGCTGCAGCCCGAGGCCGGCCAGGCCTTGAGCGCCGACTTCTGCGCCCGCCTGCCGCAAGCCGACGAGGTGGTGGACATGGCGCCGACGCTGGCGGAGCTGTGGTGATGGACGAATTGTTCGTCACGCCCGCACGCGGCCGACCCAGCCTGCCCCTGCCTGAGGCCGTGATGCGCTTCTACGTGCAGCAGGTGGCGGCGGGCATGAGCGTCACCCAGGCCTGCCGGCATGGGCGCTTTTCCGACACGACCTTTTACCGCTGGCGCCAGATCCTGGCGCAGACGGGTTCGGCCCAAGAGCTGAACCCGCCTGCGGCGGGCTGAGGGCGCGGATCAGCGCTGCAGCCGGAAGCGGACCTCGAAAGAGCGCCCGGCTGCCTGCGCCACATTGACCTGCAGTTGCACCGTGGGCGCCAGACGCAGCACGGTGATGCCGGGGCTGTTGGCCAGCACGGCGCTGGCGGCGCGCTGGATCTCCACGGTGATGCTGCCGGTGTTGACCTGGGTGGGGTCGGCCACGCTCAGGGCCAGCTCGTCGGCGCTCTCGCGCATCAGCACCGAGGCCTTGGCGCTGCTGCTCAGCAAGGGTTTGCCGTCGAGGTTCAGCGTTTTGCTGCCATTGGTCAGGAAGTTGGCGCCGACCAGGCCGAGGCTGCTGTCTTGCACGGCCAGCATGTCGGTGCTGCGCGCCAGGATCTTGAGCGCGGGCTGGGCCGCGAAGGCGGCGGTCTGCGTGGCGCTGCGGCCGGGCAGGATGACATAGCTGTAGCTGGCGGCCGTGGGTTTGAGGCCGTGCGGGATGGCCAGGCTCAGGTAATGGGCGTTGACCGTGTCGTCCAGCTCCTGGGACTTGATGGCCTTCCAGCTGCCGCTGCGCTGCTCGCGCAGGGCTTGCACGGTGGGCCGGTCGGGGAAGACATAGCCGATGTCTGCGCCCGGCTGGCTGCCGGCCAGATGAGCCCAGGCGGTGTTGCTGAGGCTGGCGCTCCAGCCCGGCATGCTGGGTTGTGCCTGGCCGCCCACGGTCAGGGTGTTGCTGCCGCTGGTGTTGAGCTTGCGGTTCTCGACCACAGTCTCCACGGCCAGGCTGTTGCCGCTGCTGATGGCCCCACCCAGGGCGATGATCTTGTCGCCGAACAGGAACCAGGCCTTCTTGCCCTTGAGCGAGCTACCGGTCACGTTGAGCGCACCGAAGTCCAGCGTGGCGATGGCGTAGCGGCCTTCGAGCTGGGCGCCGCCGACCCAGTTGCTGGTGTTCTTGATCAGGGCCCAGTTCTTGAGGGCGGCGCTGCTGCGGTCGGTGGTGGTGCCGGGCAGGCGCAGCAGGTCGACCGTGGCCCAATAGTCGCCATCGAAGGCCTGCTGGTCGGCGTTGTGCAGGCTGCTCATGCCCATACCGGTCCACCAGGGGCGCAGGTTCTCGCCATTGCCCGATTCGTAGGCGCTGATGCGGTTGGAGAACAGGCTTAAATCGAAGCTGAAATCGGCATGGCGCAGCACGGCGCGGTCCATGGCGGCGAAGACCTGGGCGCCGGGCCGCTCGGGCGCGGGGCTGAGGCTGGTGTTGGCCTGCAGGCCTTGCAGCAGGCTGATTTCATGCAGGCTGAACTTGGCGCAGGCGCTGTCGGGCGCCAGGGTTTGGCCTGTGAAGCAAGTCGGGCCGAGGTAGCGGTTGCGCTGCAGCCAGCCCTTGACCATTTCCTTGAGCGGCTGCGCCTGGGCCGCAGGCGCGCCCTCGGCCAGGCGCAGCAGCGACCCCATCAGGCTGCGGCCGGCGGAGTGGTTGCTGGAACTGCGCCGGGCGATGGCACGGCCACGCACCGAATCGGTCATGGCACCATCGCGCACCAGGGGGCGGAAGGCCCGCTCGCTCCAGTCGTAGACATTGTTGAGCTGCGGGTCGTTGGGGGCCCAGAGGCTGCCCTGCAAGAGCAGCAGCAGGCGCGAGAGGCTGTCCAGCATCACCAGGCCGTAGCTGCCGGTGTAGGCCACGTAGCTGTGCTGAATGAAGGAGCCGTCGGCGTAGAAGCCATCACCCTGGGTGACGTAGTGCAGGGTCTGGCTGATCGCATCGCGGGCGTGGCGCAAGCGCTCGTCCGAGCCACCGAGCGCGCCACGCACGCCGACGATCAAGGCCTTGTCCAGGCGGTTGGCCCCGGTTTCCTCGAGGCTGGGCTGGTTGCCGCGGCGGGTGGCGTCGGGCACGTAGAAATCAATCGTGGCGAGGTAGCGGCTGCGCTCCTCGGCGCTGAGTGCGCCATGCATCAAGGTCAGGATGCTGCTCAAGGCCTGCGGCGCGCCGATCTCCCAATCCCACCAGTTGCCGTAGCGGCTGAGGCCCGGGCGGTATCGATTGGCGTGCATCCAGGCCAGGCCTTCGATCACGTCGCTGGCCAGCGTGGGGTGGCCGAACAGGCGCGAGCCCGGCGTGGCCTGGGCGCGCGCCATCAGCAGGAGGCGCGCGTAGTGGCTGGTCAGCACCGAGGCATCGCTGCTGCTTTGCAGATCGGGCCACAGGCCCGGCGTGCTGCTGGAGAGGTTGATGGCCTGCCAGTGCAGCTCGGCCTTGTCGGCCAGCTCGGCCAGGGCGGCCTGGCGCTCGGGCAGGGTGCTGGGGCTGCCGGTCAGCTGCTGCAGCCAGCGGCTGCGCAGCTGGGCGTAGTCGCTCTCGGTCTGGGCTTGGGCGGTCTGCAGGGCCAGGCTGCCGGCCAGGGCCAGCAGGGTGGGGCGCCAGAGCCGGGCGCGTTGCATGGGCACCATCTTCTTCATCATCATGTCGACGTCTCCTCGGTGTGGGCCGGCCATGGGGTGGCTGGCGTGTTATTTGAGGTGAACGTTAACATTTTGTGCGGCTGGTGGAGCTAGGGTTGTCGCCAGGAGGGGCGGTGCCAAGACGCTCAGCCCTGGGCGGGGCCGTGTTCACTCGCCTTGGGCGGCGGGCAACTCCTTGGGCGCACCGAACATGAAGCAGTCGATGAAGGTGAAGTAGAGCGAGGTGTAGAACACCGTCGTCAGCATCAGGCCCACCGGCATGGCCACCAGGGGCAGGTACTGGCCGAGGCCGAGCGCGCCGAGCAGCAGGCTGCAGATGGCCGAGGCGCCCATCAGCAGGCCGCCCCAGAGCAGGGCGTTGTAGGCGAAGGCCGTCTTGTTGCGCCAGACGCCCAGGGTGCTGGAGAACAGGGCTTGCATCAGGCCCTGGCCGCCCCAGTGGATCAGGGCCGGCGCATGCCAGAAGGGGATGGACAGCAGGCCGGCCAGGCCCAGGCGTGTGACTGCGCCCCAGAACAGGCGTGGGTCGGCCAGCAAGGCCTCGACCTCGGCCTTGGGCGCATCCTTGCCGAGCAGGGTTTGCAACTGCTCCATCGCACCGCCGTCCACCCACTCGGCCAGCAGGCTGATGCCCACGGTGGCCAGGGCGTAGATGGCGCCCAGCAGCAGCTGGTTGTTGCGCCGCTGCTGGGTCAGCTTGAGCGGCGCCAGGAACACGGCGGCGGTCGGCGTCTTCTCTTGCAGCACCAGATGGGTGGCAAGCATGAAGCCCAGGGAGAGCAGGGGCACGGCCATCAGCAGCGCGACCATGCCCACACCCGGCAGGAGCAGCAGCACAAAGGCCAGGAACACAAAGGTGGCGAACAGGCTGGCCAGGGCCAGGGGGCGGCGCTGGAAGACCTTGAAGCCATGGCGTATCCAGAGCAGGCCGTTGCGTGCCGGCACGGTCTGCAGGTGCAGCATCATGGCGGGGGTGGGGCGGCTGGCGTCACTCATTCCGTGGACTTCTCAAAAACTCGATGGGGGCGTGGTGGGGCGCGTGTGGGCGCTTCACGTGGATGGGAGGGCATGCCAGGCGCGCGCGATGCGCTCGCGCAGCACGCGCTCGAAATGGCTGGGGTCATGCGGCTTGAGCAGGCTGGCCTGGCGCGGCAGGTGCACATCCCAGAGCCGCGAGATCCAGAAGCGCAGCGCTGCCGCGCGCAGCAGGGCGGGCAGCAGGCGATGCTCGGTGCCGCTGAGCGGCCGCACGGATTCGTACGCGGTCACAAAGGCCTGGGCGCGTGCTTCGTCGAGGCGGCCGCTGGCCAGGTCGATGCACCAGTCGTTCAGGCACACGGCCAGATCGAAGAGCCAGGTGTCGACACCGGCGAAATAGAAATCGAAGAAGCCGCTCAGGCGCTCGCGCCCCTGCAGGGGCTGCACGCCCTCGGGCTGCGGCGGCAGCAGCTCGAACATCACGTTGTCGCGGAACAGGTCGGCGTGGATGGGCCCGCGCGGCAGCTCGGCAAAGCTCTGCGAGGCGGCCAGCTGCTGCTGGTAGGCCAGCTCTTCGCGCAGCAGCGCCGCTTGCTCGGGCGCCAGATGGGGCAGCAGCACGGGCACGGTGTCGGTCCACCAGGCCAGGCCGCGCAGATTGGGTTGGTGCAGGGGGAAGTCCTGGCCGGCCAGATGCATGCGAGCCAGGGCGGCGCCGACCTGCTCGCAGTGGAAGAGATCGGGCGCCAGCTGGTGGCCGCCGCGCAGCTTGTTGACCAGGGCGGCCGGCTTGCCCTGGATCTCGAACAGGATCTCGCCCCGCGCGTCGGCCTGCGGGTCGGGCACGGCCAGGCCGCGCGCGGCCAGGTGCTTCATGAACTGCAGGTAGAAGGGCAGCTGCTCGAAGCTCAGTCGCTCGAACAGGGTCAGCACGAACTCACCGCGTTCGGTGGTCAGGAAGTAGTTGGTGTTCTCGATGCCGGCGCCAATGCCGCGCAGCTCCAGCACCTGGCCCAGGTCCAGGCGGTTGATCAGGGCTTGCGCCTGCTCCAGTGTCACTTCGGTAAATACGGCCATGTCAGCACTGCTTGATCGCTTGCTACAGCGTGGGAATCGAGGCGGGCGCGGCGGCGGCTTGAGGGGTGAGGCTCAGGCGGCCGGGCCTCGCACTCAGAAGTTGAAAACGTTCCAGACGCGCTTGCCGGCGGCGCCGCGCGTGGAGCCCGGGCCGGCCGACAGGTCGCGGCTGCCATCGCCCATGATGATTTCGTAGCTCGGTAGCTTGCTGTTCTTGGACTGGACCGTGACCTTCTGGGTCTGGCCGCGCACCCGGGTCTCTTCGATGCGGGTGCTGTCGTCCTCGATCACGGTGACGGTCACGCGCGCATCGGCCACGCCATCGGCAGCTGCGGCCGCAGGGGCTTCAGGCGCTGGGGCGGGCTTGGCTGGCGCCGGATCGGCGGCCTGGGCCGAGGCGCAAAGCAGGGCGCTCAGCAGAGCCAGGGCGGCCGGCAATGATCGAAACCAAAGTGTCGAGGAGTTCATGCTTGCATTCTAGGGCCGGGGGCTCGGGCCCTGCGGCTGCAAGGGCGCTGCGCTGCGGGCCTTGTTGCGGCGGCTCCTGCCTAACCCGCAGTTCGCACAGCGCTTGTTGGCCCCTGGGGTTTTGCGCTAGGATGGCGCCCTGTTGGTGCTCGTGGGACTCCCAAAAGTCCTGCAGTTAAACGGGAATCAGTAGATGCAAGCCGTCCCTTCGGACCTTGCCTGACTGAGCTGCCCCCGCAACGGTGCGTGAACGAAGCGGCCTGGCCTTGCGCCAAGCCGGCCTCAGGGTTCATCTCAAGCCACTGGATGTTGTTGTCTGCATCTGGGAAGGCGATGGACTCGATTTCACCAGCCCGGATACCGGCCAACGAAGCGGTGCGCCGCAGCCCTTGGGCTGCCGCACCATGTGGCGAAAACCTGCGGGGAAGCGGGCGATCGCGCTGTTTCGGTGTCTCTACCCATGGATTCCTCTCCCTCCTAGGCCCTGATCGGGTCTGAGTTTCGGGTTCTCGCTCGTCGGGCCGTTGTGCCGTTGTGCCCTTGTGCTGATTCGCTTGCGCGTTTGCGCCGCAGCGACCGGCTGAGGCTGCTGCATGGCCGATTGCGGCAGGCGCCGCACCGTTGACCCCGCGTCTCATCCCCCCCCGAGAACTGTTTTCCCGCTGACGCGTGTGCCCGGCTCTGGCCGAGGCCTGCGCGTGGCCTGTCCCTGCGCGACCCGCTCTCGGCTGCGCTGTGTTCCACCGCCCCTTCATTCCACTCCCATCGGAGCTGCCACCATGCACATCGAACCCGGGCTGATCGCCCCCGCCAAACTGACCCTGGCCGCCGCCGTGGCCGCGCCGCTGGTGCTGGCGCATCTGCCGCCGCTGTTCAAGCAGCCGGCGCTCTTGCTGCGCACCTTGCTGGCGGCGCTGTTCTTCTCGCTCTTCATGCAGGCCTTTCACATGAAGGCGGGCCCGTCGGAGCTGCATTTCCTCGGCGCCATGCCGCTCTACCTGAGCTTTGGCTTTGTGCCCACGCTTTTGGGCCTGCCCCTGGGCCTGCTGCTGCAAGGCCTGGTGTTCGAGCCGCAGGATCTCGTGCATCTGGCGGTGAATTCGTTGTCGCTGATGCTGCCGCTGATGGCGGTGCACCACGGCCTGGCCCGGCGCCTGGTCCACGGCGAGCGGCCGGTCACGGTCAAGACTTTGCTGCAGCTGGACAGCGCCTACTACGGCGGCGTGATTGCCATGGTGGGTTTCTGGCTGGCCATGGGCCAGGGCGAGACCAGCCTGGCCGAGTGGGCGCGCTTTGCCGTGGCCTACGCACCGGTCGTGCTGCTGGAGCCCCTGGTGACCCTGGGCACGCTGTGGCTGCTGCGTGCCGATGGCCCGCTGCGCCGCCTGCCGCTGGCGGCCCAGTGCTTTGCACCGCAGCCGGGCCGGGCATGAGCGAGGCGCGAGCCGAGCCCGGCACGGTCTGGTTTGTCGGCGCCGGCCCGGGTGACCCGGACCTGATCACGGTCAAGGGCCGGGGCTTGATCGAGCGCGCCGGCGCCATCCTGTTTGCTGGCTCCCTGGTCGACGAGGCAGCCACGCGCTGGGCACCGCCGGGCTGCGAGATTGCCGATTCCAAGGGCATGACGCTGGACCAGATGTCGGCCTGGCTGATCGAGCGTGCCGCGCGCCATGAGACGGTGCTGCGCCTGCAGACCGGCGACCCGGCGCTCTACGGCGCGCTGATGGAGCTGGTGCAACCGCTCGATGCGGCGGGCGTGCCGCTGCGCGTGGTGCCGGGCGTGTCTTCGGCCATGGCCTCGGCCGCGGCGGCGGTGGAGACCTTCACCCTGCCGGAGCTGACGCAGACGGTGATCTTCACCCGCGTGGCCGGGCGCACGCCCATGCCGGCGGGCGAGGAGCTTGCGGCCCTGGCCGCGCACCGCTGCACCTTGTGCATCTTTCTGTCCATCACCTTGCTGGGCCAGCTCACGGCCGAGCTGCGCGCGGCCGGCTGGGCCGAAGACGCGCCCATGCTGGTGGTGCACAAGGCCTCCTGGCCGGGCGAAGAGCAGATCCTGCGCGCCACCCTGGCCGATGTGAAGCAGCGCTGCCGCGAGGCCGGCATCGTCAGCCAGTCCATGGTCATCGCCAGCCCGACCCTGGGCTCGCGCCACTGGCCCGAGCTGGCCAAGTCCAAGCTCTACGACCCCAGCTTCACCCACCGCTTCCGCCGTGCCAGCGTGCCGGCCCAGCCCGAACTCTGAGGCGCAACTTTCATGTCAATCACTCCCAACGAAACCCTTCTGCTGGTGGGCCACGGCTCGCGCGAAGCCGGCGCCAACGACGAGATCGAGGCCTTTGCCGAGCAATGGCGCCAGCGTCAGCCGGGCTGGCGCATCGAGGTCTGCTTCATCGAGTTTGCGCCGGTGATGCTGCACGGCGGCCTGCGCCGCGCCGCCGCCGGTGCGCAGCGCGTGCTGGTGCTGCCGCTGATCCTCAATGCCGCGGGGCATGTGAAGATGGACATCCCGCAGGCCATCGACAGCGCGCGCCTGGACTGCCCCGGCACGCAGTTCCTCTATGCCCCGCACCTGAGCGCCTGCGACCCCATCCTCGCCCTGCTCAAGCGCCGCCTGCGCCAGGCCATGATGAGCCTGGACATGCCCGACCCGCGTAACACCGGTGTGGTGCTGCTGGGCCGCGGCGCCTCGGACCGTCAGGCCAATGGCGATGTGGCCAAGATGGCGCGCTGGCTGCTGGAGGAGGGCGACCATGAGCTGGTCGATGTGGCCTTCACCGGCATCACCCACCCGCGCCTGGAACGGGTGGTGCAACGCCATAGCCAGCAGCTGATGACGCAGATCGTCGTCCTGCCTTACTACCTGTTCAGTGGCACCCTGATCAGCCGCATCCAGCGCCAGGTCGAGCATCTGCGCCTGCAGTACCCGCAGCTGCGCTTTGCCCTGGCCGATTACTTCGGGGCGGAGCGCGAGATCTTCGAGCTGCTGGAGCAGCGCGCCGCCGATCTGCGCGCCGGCGCCCCGGCCGCCCTGATGCCTTGCGACGGCTGCAAGTTCCGCGAGATCGCCGTCAGCCTGGGGCATGGCGGCCATCACCATGGGCCGGAGCCGCATGTGCACGATCACGACCATGGGCATGACCATTCGCATGCGCATGACCAAGCGCATTCGCACGACCACACACATGAGCACAGTCGCGCGCACGGTCACGAGCACCACCACCCTCACCACCATCACCCCCACGACGCCCATGCCCACGGGCATGCCCCGGCATGAGTATCCACCAGGCCCAGGGCAACACCGTCACCGAGCAGCTGACCGCGGCCGGCCGGGCCATCGAGCATGACTCTTTCGCGGTGATTGACCGCGAGGTCGGCCCGCACGGCTACGACGCGCTGCAGTGGCCGGTGGTGCGCCGCATGATCCACGCCAATGCCGATTTCGATTTCAACGGCCTGACGGACTTTCACCCGCAGGCGGTCGAGGCCGGCTTGGCCGCCATCCTGGCCACGGGCGGGCGCGCGCCCAGCCGCGTGGTCGCCGATGTGGAGATGATCTGCGTCGGCCTCTCGCGCCCGCGCCTGGCGCATTTCGGCATGGGCACGCATCAGTTCATCAGCGATGCCGATGTCATTCGGGACGCTGGCGAACAAGGCACGACCCGCGCCGTGCAGGCCATGCGCAAGGCCCAGACCCTGGGCCTGCTGGACGGGGCCATCGTCGGCATCGGCAATGCGCCCACGGCCCTGATCGAGCTGGTGCGCCTGATCCGCGAGCAGGGCGTGCGCCCGGCTCTGGTGGTGGGCATGCCGGTCGGTTTTGTCTCGGCGGCCGAGAGCAAGGACTTGATGGCCGAGCTGGACGAGGTGCCCTGGATCGTCATCCGCGGCCGCAAGGGCGGCTCCACCCTGGTGGTGGCGGCCATCCACGCCCTGCTGGGCCTGGCCGAGGCGCGCGAGCTGCAGCACAAGGGATCGGCTCAGCCATGATGGACAAGACCGTCAAGCGCGGCACCCGCACCGGCTTCACCACCGGCGCCTGCTCGGCCGCGGCCGCGCGGGCGGCGGTGCTGGGCCTGGTGCATGGCGCCGTGCCCGAGACGGTGGAATGCCTTTTGCCCAATGGCCAGCGGGTGCAGTTCGCCGTGCAGGACGGTCGCTGCGAAGGCGAAGGCCTGGCCCGTGTCGCTCATGCCATGGTCATCAAGGATGCCGGCGACGACCCCGACTGCACCGACAAAGCCCATCTGACCGCCGATGTGCGCCTGCGTCCCGAGCTGCAGGGTCAGGTCTTGCTGGCCGGCGGCTTCGGCGTCGGCACGGTCACCATGCCGGGCCTGGGCCTGGCGGTGGGCGGCCCGGCCATCAACCCGGTGCCGCGCCGCAATATCGAGGACAACGTGCGCGAGATCGGCCAGAGCCTGCTCGACGAGCTGGGCCTGGAGGTCTGCATCTCGGTGCCGCAAGGCCTGGAGATGGCCAAGAAAACACTCAACACGCGACTGGGCATCCTCGGCGGCATCTCCATCCTGGGCACCACCGGCATCGTCAAGCCTTACTCGACGGCGGCCTACCGGGCCAGCGTGGTGCAGGGTGTGCAAGTGGCTGGCACCACGGGGGCCGGCATGGTGGCCCTGACCACCGGCGGGCGAACCGAGAAGTTCGTCATGGCCGAGTTCCCGGAGCTTCCCCAGGCCTGCTTTGTGCAGATGGGCGACTTCCTGCGCTATGCGCTGGACGCGGCGGTCAAGGCCCGTCTGGCCCATGTGGTGATCGGCGGCATGGTGGGCAAGCTGACCAAGATCGCCCAGGGCGAAACCATCACCCACGCCGGCCGCGCCGAGGTGGACACCGGCCTGCTGGCCGAGCTCTGCGCCGGCATCGGCGTGCCGGCCGAGGTCTGCGAGGACATCCGAAACGCCGAAACCGCCCGTTATGCCAGCGAGCGCGTCGAGGCCCTGGGCCTGGTGCTGGAGTTCCACCAGGCCCTGGCCGAGCGCGTGGTGCAGACCCTGATGGGACGCTACCCGGGCAAGTTCCGCCTGACCGTGCTGGTCTGCGATTTCGAGGGCCGCAAGCTGGCCGAGGCGGCCAGCGATTGAAGAACACCCAGATGACAGACATGACGATTTCCGAAACCCACACCCATGTGCCGCGCCTGCCGCTGGGCGAGGACACCCGCTACGAAGGCCAGCGCTTCAGCGGCCGGCGCTGCCAGGTGATCGGCGTGCTGGACGATGGCGCGGCCAGTCTCAGTGCGGCCGCCCTGGCCCAGCTGCGCGCGGCCGACTGCGTGATCGGCGCGGCCCGCACCCTGGCTTTGTTCGAGGCCGAGATCGCGCCCGGCGCGCGCCGGCATGAGATCGGCAGCGCCCTGTCCCAGGTGCCGCTCTGGGTCCGCGAGGCCCAGGCCCAGGGCCAGCGCTGCGTGGTGCTGGCCACCGGCGACCCGCTGTGCTTTGGCATCGCCAGCTATCTGGCGGCACGCCTGTGCATCGACGCGCTGGAGGTGCTGCCGAACTTGAGCACCATCCAGCTGGCCTGCGCCCGCCTGGGCCTGCCCTGGCAGGACTTGAAGTTCTGCTCGGTGCACAGCCGCGATGCCGGCGAGTGGCAGCCGGGCGCCGATGCCTCGCATGGGCTCTACGCCTTGCTGCAGACCCTGCGCCAGCAGGAGCGGGTGGCCGTGCTGACCAGCCCTGAGAACAGCGCCGACCGCATCGCCCGCATGCTGCTGGCCGAGGGGCTGGGCGAGGCCTTTCAGATCGCCGTGGCCGAATCCCTGTGCCAGCCGGGCGAGCGGGTGCGGGCCGAGCTCAGCGTGGCCGAGGTGGCCGAGCTGCGCTTTGCGCCCCTGCATGTGATGCTGTTGCTGCGCCTGCAGCCGCGGCCGCGGCCGGTGCTCTTCGGCCTGGCCGATGAGATTTTTGAGCAACGCCAGCCGGAGAAGGGCCTCTTGACCAAACGCGAGGTTCGCGCGGTGTCGCTGGCGCGCCTGCAGCTGCGTGCCAACAGCATCGTCTGGGACATCGGCGCCGGCTCCGGCTCGGTGGGCCTGGAGGCGGCGCGGCTCTGCCCCGAGGGCCATGTCTACGCCATCGAGAAGAACAGCGAGGACGCCGCCATCATCGAGCGCAATCGCCGCAGCCTGGGCCTGAGTAACCACAGCAGCCAACAGGGCCGCGCGCCCGAGGGCCTGGAGGCATGGCCCGCGCCGGATGCGGTGTTCATCGGCGGCTCGGGCGGTGAGCTGGTCGAGCTGATCGAGCGCGTGTTCTCCCGGCTCAAGCCCCAGGGCTGGCTGGTGATGAACTTCGTGACCCTGGAGAACCTGGCCACGGCGGTGGCTGCGCTGAAAGCCGTGGGCGCGAGCTGGGATGTGCTGCAGCTGCAGGCCTCGCGCAGCAAGCCCATCCTGCACATGCACCGGCTGGCGGCCGAGAACCCGGTCTGGGTGGTCTGCGCGCAGCGCGGGACTGCGACATGAGTGAGAAGCTCGTGCAAGCCAAAGGGACGCTGTACGGCGTCTCGCTGGGCCCCGGCGACCCCGGGCTCATCACCCGCCGCGGCTGGGCCTTGCTGGAGCGGCGTGATGCCGTCTGGACCTATCCGGTGCGCAGCCTGCGCAAGGACAGCTATGCCCTGGACATCGCCCTGCGCGCCGGCCTGCAGCCGCCCGCGCAGCACCAGTCCCTGCTGTTTCCGATGACACATGACGCGGAGAAGCTGGCCCGCCACTGGCGCAAGGCGGCCGAGACGGTGCGGGCCCTGCTGGACGGCGGGCAGGACGTGCTCTTCCTGGTCGAGGGCGATGCCTCCACCTACGCGAGCTTTGGCTACCTGGCCCGGGTGCTGCGCGAGCTGGAGCCCGAGGCCCGCATCGAGATCGTCGCCGGGGTCAATTCCTTCAACGCCGCCTGCGCCCAGTTGCAGATGCCGCTGTCCGAGCAGGACGACACCATCGCCATCGTGCCGGCGGCCTACGGCATCGCCGCGGTCGAACGTATGTTGGAGGACTTCGACACCCTGGTGCTGATGAAGGTCAAGCCCCTGCTGGACGACTTGATCGATCTGCTGGCGCGCCGCGGCCTGCTGGCCCACAGCCGCTTCATCGAGAAGGCCGGCAGCCCGGTGGAGCGCATCGTCCACGAGGTGGCCAGCCTGCGCGGGACCAAAGTCAATTACTTGTCCCTGCTGCTGGTGCGCAACCCGGGGCGGGTGCGCGGCGAGCTGCAGCGCGGCTGCCGCAAGAAGGAAAGCCAGGCTGACGCCGAGCCGGAAGAGGCACCACAACCCGATGAAAGCGAAACATGAATCCTGAGAACCTCATCGCGGCACCGCGCGTGGTCCTGGTCGCCATCACCAAGCATGGCGCCGCCCAGGTGGCGGCCCTGGCGCGCGAGCTGCCGCAGGCCGAGCTCTGTGTGGCCGAGAAATTCGCGCCGACTCTGGCCGGACTGGCCAATCCGCTCCGCGTCTACAGCGGAGCCTTCAAGGACGAGATGGCCGCGCTGTTCGCGCGTTACGACCAGATCGTGTTCTTCGTCTCCCTGGGTGCCGTGGTGCGGCTGATCGCACCGCATCTGAAGAGCAAGGACGAGGACCCCGGCGTGCTGGTGGTCGACGATGCGGGCGAGTTCGTCATCCCCGTGCTCAGCGGCCATGTCGGCGGCGCCAATGCCATGGCCGAGCAGATCGCGGCCCTGCTGCGCGCCACGCCGGTGCTGACCACGGCCTCGGATGTGGGCAAGACCATTCCGGTAGACATCCTGGGTCGCGAGCTGGGCTGGCGGGTCGAGGCGCCCAAGATCAACATCACCCGCGTCTCCGCCCATGTGGTCAACGAGGAACCAATCGCTTTTGTGCAGGAGGCCGGCAGCCCGCATTGGTGGACCCGGCCGACGCCGCTGCCGGCCCACATCCAGCGTTTCGAGCGCTTGTCCGAGGTGGACCTGGCCCGCTTCAAGGCCGTGCTCTGGGTGACGCATGCGGAGGTGCCTGAAGTCCTCTGGCAGCGCCTGGCCGAGCGCCTGGTCGTGTACCGGCCGCCGCTGGCATGAGCATGTGCCTGCCTTGCGAGGGCCCGGTGGTGCTGGGCCTGGGCTGTGACCGTGGCACCTCGGCCGAGACCATCGCCCAGGCGGTGGCCCAGGCCCTGGTGCGCCTGGGCTGCGGCTCGGCCCAGGTGCGCGGCCTGGCCAGCATCGCGCTCAAGGCCGACGAGGCGGGCCTGCTCGCCTTTGCCGCGGCCCAGGGCTGGCCGTTGCGCTTTTTCAGCGCGGCCGAGCTGGCCCGTGTCGAGGTGCCCAACCCCTCGGAGACGGTGCGGCGCCACACCGGCACGCCATCGGTCAGCGAGGCGGCGGCCCTGCTGCTGGGCGGCGGCCGGGTCAGCGATCTGCTGCTGGAAAAACACAAGCACCGCGGCGCCGATGGGCGCCATGCCACCGTGTCGGTGGCCCGCTCACACAAGGAATGAAGCCATGAATGAAGCACAAAACCCCAGCGAGGCCAACCATCCCAACCCCGGCCGCATCTCGCTGGTGGGCATCGGCCCTGGCAGCGTCGAGCACATGACCCTGCGCGCGCGCGCAGCCATTGCCGAGGCCGATGTGGTGATCGGTTATGTCACCTACATCAAGCTGGTGGCCGATCTGCTGGAAGGCAAGGAGATCGTGCGCAAAGGCATGACCGAGGAGCTGGACCGGGCCGTCAGCGCGCTGGAGCAGGCCCGCCTGGGCAAGAAGGTGGCGCTGATTTCCTCGGGCGATGCCGGCGTCTACGGCATGGCCGGGCCCACCTACGAGGTGCTGTTCCAGGCCGGCTGGACGCCGGACGACCCGGTGCAGCTGGAGATCGTGCCCGGCGCCTCGGCCATCAATGCCTGCGCCTCGCGCGTGGGTGCGCCGCTGACGCATGACTTCTGCTCAATCTCTCTGTCCGACCTGCTGACGCCCTGGCCGACGATTGCGCGCCGGCTCGATGCCGCCGCGGCGGCGGATTTTGTGGTGGCGCTCTACAACCCCAAGAGCGGCCGGCGCACGCGCCAGATCGTCGAGGCGCAGCGACTCTTCCTGCGCCACCGCCGTCCGGACACACCGGTGGCCGTGGTCAAGAGCGCCTACCGCCGGCGCGAGCGCATCGAGTTCACGACCCTGGACCGCATGAGCGAGTGCGAGATTGGCATGTTGAGCACGGTGCTTATCGGCAACAGCAACACCGTGATCCAGCATGGCCTGATGGTCACGCCGCGCGGCTATGCCAACAAGTACGACCTGAGCGAAGGCGGCGAGACGCGCGCGGGTGAGCGGCCAGGACGCTCGCTGTCCACCGGCCTGCTGGGCTGGCTGGAAGGGCTGCAGGCCGACCATGCCGCGGGCGACAGCATCGAGGTTCTGGCCGCGCGCCACCGCCTGCCGCCTGACTACATCCGCGCCACGCTGAGCGAGGCGCTGGAGGACGAGCCCGTCGAGGCTGCCACTGAGGAAGCGGCCTGAACGATGGGTCTGTGGGAGCAGAAAGAAGAAGTGTGTGTGTTTGAAGTGAGCCAGAGAACAAAGATGAAGTGCATGGAACGAGGGAAGCCAGGGCCGTGGAGCCGGACCTTGTGGTGGCAGGGCCTGAGCCTGGCCTTGCTGTCGCCGGCCTGGGCAGAAGCTGCGGCGGAGGCAAGCGCGTCTGCGCCTGCGAGCCCGCAGGCTCTGCAGCGGGTGGAGGTGCAGGGGCAAGCGCAGCGCGGGGCACGCAGTGTCTTGCAGGCGCCGCAAAGCACCGCCTCCCGCCTGGGCCTGAGCCCGCTGGAAACGGCCGCCAGCGTCGAGGTGCTGGACGTGGAGCGCCTGCGCGCGCGGGGTGACGCGAGCGTGGCTGAGCTGGTCTCGCGCAGCACCGGCCTGGCGGCGTTAGGTTCGCCCGGCTCGGGCAGCACCTACAGCAGCCGCGGCTTCAGCGGCAATGATTCGGTGGCCCAGGCCGAGGACGGCCTGCGCATGGCCACGGCCTCGGGCACCCAGTCCAGCCCGGGGGACAGCTTTGGCTATGAGCGCATCGAGATCCTGCGCGGACCGGCCTCGGTGCTGTTTGGTGACGGCGCCATCGGCGGCCTGATCAATCTGGTGCGCAAATCGCCGGGCCGCGAGGCGCGCAGCGAACTCACCGCCGGCTTAGGGACAGACGGTGAGTACCGCCTCGGTCTTGGCCTGGGCCGGCCTTTGGGCGAGCAACTCGGGCTGCGCCTGGATGCGCTGGCCAAGGGCGGCGATGGCTTCGTCGCGCGCGGCCAGCACCGCAACCGCAAGCTGATGAGCATGCTGCGCTGGCAGGCCACGCCCGATCTGCGCGTGGACCTGAGCCTGGACATCCACCGCGACAGCCCCACGGCCTACTTTGGCTCTCCCTTGAAGAATGGCCAGCTCTGGGCCGAGCTGCGCGGCGAGAACTACAACATCAGCGATGCGATCTGGCGCATGGACCAGGAGCGCGCTCGCGCCCGCCTGGACTGGCAGCTGGCCGAGGGCCTGGCCGCCCGCGTGGTGGCCTACCGCTTCGAAGCCGACCGGCGCTGGCAGAACCTGGAGGAGTACGCGCTCAGCGCCGATGCGCAGACGGTGCAGCGCTCAGGCTATCTGGGCATCGCGCATGAGCTGCGTCAGAACGGGCTGCGCGCCGAGCTGCTGGGGCAGGGCGGGCAGGGTGGGCCGGGTGCTCGTCTGAACTGGTCGCTGGGCGCAGAACGCATGGATCTGCGCTTTCAGCATGCCAACGATTTGTACGAGTACAAGACGGTCAGCAGCGTGCCCCTGCATGGCTTCGACCCCGGCCTCTACATCGCCGCGGCCGAGCTGCTGCCCCGCAACCGCTCGCAGACCGAGCAGCTGGCCCTGTTCGCCGAGGCCGACTGGCAGCCGCTGGACGGCTGGCATCTCAGCGCCGGCCTGCGCCGCGACCGCAGCGTCGTCGATCGCCAGATCCTTTCGCCCAAGCCCGATGCCTGGAGCGGCCGCTTCACGCCCACGGCCTGGCGCCTGGGCACGGTCTGGCAACTCAGCCCGGCACAAAGCCTCTACGGCCAGCTCAGCAGCGGCACCGACCCGGTCGGCACCATCGCCACACTGAGCAAGGCCAATGCTGCCCTGCGCCTGACCGAGGGCCGGCAGGCCGAAGTGGGCTTCAAGCAGGCGGGCGCGGAGCTGGAGTGGACGGCGGCTCTGTTTCAGATCGCCAAGACGCACATCCTGACGCCCGACCCCAAGAACCCGCGCGAGAGCGTGCAGGGCGGCCGACTGCGCTCGCGGGGCCTGGAGCTAGGCCTGGCCTGGACGCCGGCGCCGGGCTGGCGCATCGATGCCAATGTCAGCCTGCTGCGCGCCCGCTACACCGAGCTCTTCGACAGCGCCGGCCTCTCGCTGGCGGGCAAGCGCGCGCCGAATGTGGCCGAGCGCCTGGCCAATCTCTGGCTCAGCCGCCAGCAGGGCGACTTCGACCTGGGCGCCGGCCTGCGTCATGTCGGCCAGCGCTACACCAGCACCGCCAACACGCAAAGCCTGCCGGGCTACACCGTGCTCGATGCCTCGCTAGGCTGGCGCTTCAGCCGCCAGGGCGCGCTGCGCCTGCAGCTGCGCAATCTGGGTGACCGGCTCTATGCCAGCAGCACCTACACCGCCAGCCAGGCCATGCTGGGCAAGCCGCGCAGCGCCGATCTGGTGCTGGACTACCGCTTCGACTGACAGCCGGGAGCTCAAGCGATGTGGCGCCGTCTTCATGTGATCCACCGCTGGGCCGGCATCGCCCTGGGCCTGCTGGTGCTGCTGTGGCTGCTCTCGGGCCTGGTCATGCTCTTTGTGGCGCGGCCCGAGCTGCGCCCTGAAGAGCGCCAGCGGGCGCTGGCCGAGCTGCCCGCGCAGGCCCCTGCGGTGACGCCAGCCCAGGCCTGGGCGGCGCTGGGCGCCTCAGCCCCAGCGGAGGCGGGCGGCCTGCGCCTGCAGCAGCAGCTAGGCCGGCCGGTCTATCTGCTGCAGACGGGCAAGCGCTGGCGGGCGGTCGATGGTCTCAGCGGCCAGCCGCGGCCGCCGCTCGATGCGGCCCAGGCTGCCGAGCTGGCCCGCACCTATGCCCGTGGCCTGAGCGGGCGCCCGCTGGAGCTGGCCGAGCTGGAGCTGCTGGAGCGCGACCAGTGGACGGTGTACAGCCGCTTCAATGCGCAGCGCCCGTTCTACCGCGCGGCCTTTCGCGACGACGAGGGCCTGGAGCTTTACATCGGCCAGGCCAGCGGTGAGCTGCTGCTGGACACGCGCCGCTGGGAGCGGGCCTGGAACTGGCTGGGCTCGGTCACGCACTGGATCTACATCACGCCGCTGCGCCAGCACACAGAACTCTGGCGCCAGATCATTCTCTGGAGCAGCGGCGCGGCGGCGCTGATGTGTGTGCTGGGCCTGATGCTGGGCCTGCAACGCCTGCGCCTGCGGCGCCGCTACGCCAGCGGCAGTGTCTCGCCCTACCGCGAGCGTTGGCAGCGCTGGCACCATCTGCTGGGCCTGGGCGGCGGCGCGGTGCTGCTGGCCTGGTTGTTCAGCGGCTGGCTGTCCATGGGCCCCGGGGGCTGGCCCGGCGGCGATGGCGAGGCCGCGCGGCAGGAGCGCCAGCGCTGGCAGGGCAGCAGCCTGCCCATTGCCTCCCTGGCGCTGCCCGCGCCTCGGCCGGGCGTGGTGGAGCTGGAGGCGCTGCGCTTTCAATCGCAGACCTGGTGGCTGGCGCGCCTGGCCCAGGGCGGCAGTGAGTTGATCTCGCCCGAGGGTCAGGTCTTGCCCCAGGGCTTGAGCGAGGCGCAGCTGAAGACCGCCGGCCAGGCCCTGCGGCCCGATCAGGCGCTGCGGGGCGGCCAGTGGCTGCACGAGGGCGACCTGTACTACTACCCGCTGCGCCACCACCCGCGCAGCTTTCCCGTCTACCGCCTGGACTATGCCGACGGCGTGAGTGTCTACCTCGACCCGCGCAGCGCCCGCATCGCCTTGCGCCTGGACGCCGCCGGCCGCTGGAACCGCTGGCTCTTCCACGCCCTGCATCGCTGGGACCTGCCGCCCTTGCTCGGCCTGGGCTGGGCGCGCGATGCCTGGGTCATCGCCCTGAGCCTGGCCGGCCTGGCGCTGACGACCGCGGGTGCCGTGCTCGGCTGGCGCCGCCTGCGCGGACGCCGCCCCTCCATACTCAAACGCCCTTCCGGCCAGAAAGCCCTTGCCACGCCATGAATGACGACGAACTCTCCCCACCGACTTCGGACGCGCCCATCGTCCGCCCCAAGATCGCCAGCTACCGCCGCCATTTGCTCGTCTGCACCGGCCCGCGCTGCACGGCCGACGGCGAGGCCCAGGCCTTGTTCGACAGCCTGGGCGAGAAGTTCAAGGCCGCCGGCCTGCACGAGGGCGAGCTGCGCGTGAAGCGCAGCCGGGTCAGCTGCTTTGCCGCCTGCAAGGGCGGGCCGGTGATGTGCGTGCAGCCCGATGGCACCTGGTACTTCAATGCCCGGGGAGGGAACCTGGACCGCATCATCACCGAGCATCTGCGCGACGGCCGGCCGGTGGCCGAGCTGGTCTTCCACCAGGGGCCGGGCTGCAGTGATGAAGAAGCGGCTGAGCCATGAGCGGCACCAGCAAGCCGGGGCGGGTGAGCCTGGTCGGCGCCGGGCCGGGCGCGGCCGATCTGCTCAGCCTGCGGGCGCTGCGCCGCATCGAGGCGGCCGAGGTGGTGGTGCATGACCGCCTGATCTCGCCCGAGATCATGGAGTTGCTGCCGGCGCGGGCCGAGCGCATCAATGTGGGCAAGGCGGCGGGCGCGCACATGGTGGGCCAGGCGCAGATCCATGCCATCCTGATCGAGCAGGCGCGTGCCGGCCGTGAGGTGGTGCGGCTCAAGGGCGGCGACCCCTTTGTCTTCGGCCGCGGCGGCGAGGAGATGCTGGCCTTGCGCGAGGCCGGCATTGACTGCGAGGTGGTGCCGGGCATCACGGCCGCCAGCGGCTGCGCGGCGGCGGCCGGCATCCCGCTGACGCAGCGCGGCATGGCGCGCGCCTGCGTGTTCCTGGCCGGGCAGCTGGCCGACGAAGGCACGCCTTTTGATGAGCAGCTCGACTGGCCGGCCTTGGCGCGGCCAGGGCAGACGCGGGTGTTCTACATGGGCATCGCCCGCCTGCCGCGCATCGCCGGGCAGCTGATGGCCCATGGCCTGAGCCCCGACACGCCGGCCGCCATCGTGCAGGACGGCACGCGGCCGGGTCAGCGGGTGCTGGCCTGCCGCCTGAGCCGCCTGCTGGAGCGGGCGCCGGCCTACGGGCCACGACCGGGCCTGCTGATCATTGGCGAGGCGGTGGCCCTGAGCCCGGACTACCAGGCGGATTGAACCTGGAGCCGGGCGGCCGGCACGACAATGCGGGCGACAATGTGGGGATGAGCGACACCAAACCCATCCTGCTGCTGGTCGACGGTTCCAGCTATCTCTACCGCGCCTACCACGCCATGCCCGATCTGCGCGGGCCCGAGGGCGTGGCCACCGGCGCCATCCACGGCATGGTGGCCATGATGAAACGCCTGCGCGATCAGGTCGCAGCCGAGCATGCGGTGTGCGTGTTCGATGCCAAGGGCCCGACCTTCCGCGATGAGTGGTACCCCGAGTACAAGGCCCAGCGCGCGCCCATGCCCGATGCGCTGCGCGAACAGATCGCCCCCATCCACGAGGTGGTGCAGCTGCTGGGCTGGCCGATTCTGGAGGTGCCCGGCATCGAGGCGGACGACGCCATCGGCACCCTGGCCCGGGTCGCGGCCGAGGCCGGCCATGCAGTGGTGGTGTCCACCGGGGACAAGGACCTGGCGCAGCTGGTGACTCCGGACGTCACCCTGATCAACACCATGAACAAGGCGGCGCCCCCAGCTGCTGCGCAGCAGCCCCCCGAGGGGGCGCGCAGCGCACCTTGGGGCGGCCCGGCGGTGGACTGCGAAACGTTGGACATCCCCGGCGTGATCGCCAAGTTCGGCGTGCCGCCCGATCGCATCATCGATTACCTGACCCTGATGGGCGACACTGTGGACAACGTGCCGGGTGTCGAGAAGGTGGGTCCGAAGACGGCGGCCAAGTGGATTGCCGAGTACGGTTCGCTGGACGGCGTGATCGCCAGCGCCGACAAGATCAAGGGCGTGGCCGGTGAGAACCTGCGCAAGGCCCTGGACTGGCTGCCCATGGGCCGCAAGCTGGTCACCGTCAAGCTCGATTGCGACCTGTCGGGCCATGTGCCCAACTGGCCGGCGCTGGAAGCCCTGGCCCTGCGCGAGGTGGACCGCGCCGGCCTGCAGGATTTCTACACCCGCTATGGCTTCAAGACCTGGCTGAAGGAAATCAGCGGTGGTGCGTCCGGCACGTCCAAGGCGGCCGCACCGGTCAGCGGCGATCTGTTCGCCGACGCGCCGGCGGCAGCGCTGGCCGATGTGGAGCGCCGTTACGAGACGGTGCTGGACATGGCGCAGCTGCAGGACTGGATCGCCCGCATCGGCCGCGCACCCTTGGTGGCCCTGGACACCGAGACCGACTCTCTGGACCCGATGCAGGCCCGCATCGTCGGCATCTCCTTTGCCGTGGCGCCCGGCGAGGCCGCCTATGTGCCCCTGCGCCACGAGGGCCCGGATGCGCCGGTGCAGCTGGACCTGGCCGACGTGCTGGCCGCGCTGCAGCCCTGGCTGGAGGACGCGAACGCGCCCAAGCTGGGCCAGAACCTCAAGTACGACACCCATGTGCTGGCCAACCACGGCATTGCCCTGCGCGGCGTGCAGCATGACACTCTGCTTCAGAGTTATGTGCTGGAAGCGCACAAGACCCACGGCCTGGGCGCCCTGGGCGAGCGCTACCTGGGCCGCGCGGGCGTGAGCTACGAGGATTTGTGCGGCAAGGGCGCGCACCAGATCCCCTTCGCCCAGGTCGATGTGGCCAAGGCGGCCGAGTACTCGTGTGAAGACTCGGACATGTGCTTGCAGGTCCACCAGATCCTGTGGCCGCGCATCGAGGCCGAGCCCGGCCTGCTGCGCATCTACCGCGACATCGAGATGCCCAGCAGCGCCTTGCTGGCCCGCATCGAGCGCACCGGCGTGCTGATCGACCCCGAGCTGCTGCAGGCGCAAAGCCATGAGCTGGGCCAGCGCCTGCTGGCCCTGGAGCAGGAGGCCTACGACATCGCCGGCCAGCCTTTCAACTTGGGCTCGCCCAAGCAGATCGGCGAGATTCTGTTCACCAAGCTGGGCCTGCCTGTGATCAAGAAGACCGCAACCGGCGCGCCCTCCACCGACGAAGAGGTGCTGGAAAAACTCTCGCTCGACTACCCGCTGCCGGCCAAGCTGCTCGAGTACCGCGGCCTGGCCAAGCTCAAGAGCACTTACACCGACAAGCTGCCGTTGATGGTGAACGCCCGCACCCACCGGGTGCACACCAACTACGCGCAGGCGGTGGCGGTGACCGGGCGCCTGTCCAGCAACGACCCCAATCTGCAGAACATTCCCATCCGCACCGCGGAAGGCCGGCGTGTGCGCGAGGCTTTTGTCGCGCCGCCGGGCCATGTGATCGTCAGTGCCGACTATTCGCAGATCGAGCTGCGCATCATGGCCCATATCAGCGAGGACCCGGGCCTGCTGCGCGCCTTCGGCGAAGGCCTGGACGTGCACCGTGCCACCGCCTCCGAGGTGTTCTCGACGCCTCTGGGCGAGGTCACCAGCGAGCAGCGCCGTTATGCCAAGACCATCAATTTCGGCCTGATCTACGGCATGGGCGCCTTCGGTCTGGCCCAGTCCCTGGGCATCGAGCAAAAGGCGGCGCGTGACTACATCGAGCTCTACTTCCACCGCTTTGCCGGCGTGAAGCACTATATGGACAGCACCAAGGCACGCGCGGCCGAGCTGGGCTATGTCGAGACCTTGTTCGGCCGGCGCATCTACCTGCCCGAGATCAAGGGCGGCAACGGCCCGCGCAAGGCCGGTGCCGAGCGTCAGTCCATCAACGCACCCATGCAGGGCACGGCGGCCGATCTGATCAAGCTGGCCATGCTGGCGGTGCAGGCCGAGCTGGATGCAAGCGCCAAGTCCACCCGCATCGTCATGCAGGTGCACGACGAACTGGTCTTCGAGGTGCCCGAGGCCGAGCTGGACTGGGTGCGCCGCGAGGTGCCGCGCCTGATGGCCGGCGTGGCCCAGCTCAAAGTGCCGCTGCTGGCCGAGGTGGGCGTGGGCCCGAACTGGGAACAGGCCCACTGAGACGGGTTTTCACCGAGGTGGGCTCTGCCAAATGGCACAGGCCGAACGGCGCCCCCGGGGAAAACCCCTGTCATTTGCTTGTGCTACAGCGGGTGGACTCAGGGTGCGCCCTCTAGGTCGACTTCGCCTGATATGAGAAATTCTTCACAGCCCCGGGGAGTTGTGGGCGTGACTTATTTCTCATCCAAGGAATTCAAATGACAACGATGCAAACCGCACGCAAGCTGATTCTTGGTGCCGTGGCCGCCGCAGCCATGGCCATGACCGGCGCTGCTCAAGCTGATATCAAGCCGGCCAAATCGGCGCTGGGCCAGTTGGCCAGCCGTGGCGTCTCCGTCAGCGGTGCACCTTATGAATCCGCAGTCAACGCCCTGACTTCGCAAGCCGTGGATGTCACGGGCATCCAGAGCTTCGGCGAGTTCGGCGACGCCGGCAATGTGGTGCTGAACTTCTACGTGGGCGCTTTTGCCACCATCACCAGCGTGGACTGGAACGTCAACCTGACCGCCAACGACCCGAGCTGGCTGTCGGAACTGACCCTGGCCTTTGGCAGCTCGGCCGGCGGCGACGGCGTGGTCTTCAACCCTGGCTTTGGCGACGATGACTCGGGCACCAACAGCTACTCGGGTTCGGCCAGCCTGGTCGATCTGGGCCTGTCCTTCCAGGTGGGCGCCGATGGCATCCTGCGCCTGGAGTTCCACGAAGGTTTTGACGACGCCAGCGTCAACCCCGACGGTGTCTGGAACTCCGGCAACGTCACCTTCGGCGTTGCTGCGGCCGTTCCGGAACCCAGCACCTACGGCATGATGGCCCTGGGCCTGCTGGGCGTGGCCGCCGTGGCCCGCCGCCGCAAGAGCGCCTGATTCTTGGGCTGAGCCGCAGGCCTCGTGCCTGCCGGAGGTTCAGCCAATCAGCGTTGACCCGTCCCCACCTCGGTGCGGACGGGTTTGTTTTTTTCGGCCGGCGCTCGGCTCATCTGGGCCGGCAGCCTCGCGGACCCGGCTGCGATCCGAGGGCGAACCAAAAAAAGCCGGTCAGAAAGACCGGCCTTTTGAAGTGCAGCAGCTGCTGCTGGCTTTAGTTTCAGGCGTGGCGCTGGCGGCGTCGCGCCGCGAAGGCGGCCGCCAGTGCCAGAGGCAGCAGGGCCAGGCTGCTGGGCTCGGGCACCTTGTTGAGGTCTTTGAAGTCCAGATCGAACAGGGCCATGTCGCGCGTGGCGTTCAGGCCCGGGACACGGTCACCGTCAAAGCTGCCATTGCGCACGGTGAACAAGCCGGTCAGCTGGATGTCTTGCAGCGCTGCACCTTGGTACAGCTGGTAGCTGATGCCGGGGTAGACACCGCCGGGGTAGCTGTTGCCCAGTTCCACGCCGTTGAGGGCGATGTCGAACAGATCCACATCGATGGCGGGCGACCTCTGTTTGTCCTGCACGGTCAGGGTGATCGAGCCGTAGCTCTTGCCGATCAGTTGGCTGTTGACGCTGTTCAAGCTGCCTTTGGGGGCGAAGATGGAGCTACCAGACCCCAGTTTGTACGTGCCATCCTGGTTGGTGCGCACGCCCCAGCGGATGTCGAAGTTGGCGGCGCCGGTGGCAGCCGAGTAGTTGTATTCGAAGGCGAACTTGGTCGAACCCGAGCCCCAGCCTGTGCCCGCCATATTGGCGGTTTGGCTGTTCGTCTTGTCCAGGCTGTATTTGGCGGAGCTGCTGCTCACGCTCAACTTGGCTTCCTGCGCCTGATCCAGCACAGGCCCAGCCACAGCCAGGCCGCTGGCTGCGAAAAGAATGGACAAGGCTGCGCCCGCGCGGGCCGTGCTCGCGTTCAAAAACATGATGAGTAGTTCCCTCGTGAAGTGGCTCGAAGCACATCGGTCGTGGGCTGGCCGCCCGCCAACTCGTGGCTTTCGTTTACTGCTGCTAACAGTTTAGAGTTCGCCCTCAAAACACAACACCCCGCAAGCTCGGGGTGCGAATTGCGAAAGAGGCTGACTTGCTTTTGAACGAATGATGATTAATCGAAAGATTTTTCAATTTGTATCTTTTGATTTGGTGGGTGATCAGGCGGCCCCGGTTTGGATGCGCGGCTGGCGTCAGCGCCGGCAGGGTGCCGAAGCGGGCTGAGGCCCGGCCGGCCTGCAGCTCGGCCCGGTGGCGTGGTGCCGGTCGGGTAGCATCGCGGCCATGAATTGGCCTTATGAATTGCAGATCGGCTGGCGTTACACGCGGGCCGGGCGGGGAGGGCGGCGCAACCGCTTCATTTCCTTCATCTCCGGGGTGTCCATGCTGGGCATTGCGCTCGGGGTGGCGGCGCTGATCATCGTGCTCTCGGTGATGAATGGCTTCCAGAAGGAAGTGCGCGACCGCATGCTCTCGGTGATCGCCCATATCGAGCTGCAGTCCTACCAGGGTCAAGCCTTGCCCGATTGGCAGGCAACCGCTGCGCAGGCCAAACAGAACCCGGCCGTGATCGGCGCGGCACCCTTCATTGCCACCCAGGTCTTGATCGCCCGCGGCGAGGACATGCGTGGCGCGGTGGTGCGCGGCATCTCGCCGGCCGAGGAGGCCACGGTCACGCCGCTGGCGGCCGAGCTGAAGGACGGGCCGCTGTCACGCCTGCGCTCGGGCGAGTGGGGCATCTTGCTCGGCTCCGAGCTGGCCCGTGCCCTGGGCGTGCGTGAGGGCGACAAGATCACCCTGGTGGCGCCCAACGGCCAGGTCACGCCGGCCGGTGTGGTGCCGCGGCTGAAGCAGTTCACCTTGGTCGGCACTTTTCATGCCGGACATTACGAGTACGACACGGGCATGGCGCTGATCCATGTCGACGATGCGGCGCGCTTTTTTCAGGTTGAGGGTCCGACGGGTGTTCAACTCAAGCTCAAGCAAGCGCTGAGCGCGCGCCAAGTGGCGGGGGAACTGGCCCAGGCCCTCGGCCCCGAGATTTACGTGCGCGACTGGACCCGCACCAATGCCAACTGGTTCGATGCGGTGCAGGTGGAAAAGCGCTTGATGAGCATCATCCTGACCCTGATCGTCGCCGTGGCCGCTTTCAACCTGGTCTCGACCCTGGTGATGACGGTGACCGACAAGCAGGCCGACATCGCCATCCTGCGCACCCTGGGCGCCAGCCCGCGCTCCATCATGGGTGTCTTCATGGTCCAGGGCGCCGCCTCGGGCGTGATCGGCACGGCCTCGGGCGTGGGCCTGGGCCTGCTGGTGGCCTTCAATATCGATGTGATCGTGCCGGCCATCGAGCGCTTGCTCAATGTCAGCTTCCTGCCCGGCAGCATTTATCTGATCAGCCGCATGCCCAGCGATCCGCAATGGGGCGATATCGTGCCCATCGGCGTGACGTCCCTGATCCTGGCCTTCTTGGCCACCTTGTATCCGAGCTGGCGTGCCAGCCGCGTTCAACCCGCGGAGGCGCTGCGTTATGAGTAATTCTTCTTCGCCCCTGATTTTGGAAGGGCGGGGCCTGAGCCGCCGCTTCAGCGAAGGCGAGCTCGATGTGCAGGTGCTCTCGGGCGTGGATCTGCAGGTGCGCCGTGGTCAGACCCTGGCCATCGTCGGCGCCTCCGGTTCGGGCAAGTCCACCTTGCTGCATCTGCTCGGTGGCCTGGACAAGCCCAGCGCCGGCCGCGTCGATCTGATGGGCCGCAATCTGGCCGAGATGGGCGAGCCCGAGCTGGGCCGCTGGCGCAACCAGCACCTGGGCTTTGTCTACCAGTTCCACCACCTGCTGCCTGAGTTCAGCGCGCTGGACAATGTGGCCATGCCCTTGCGCATCCGCCGCCAGACCCAGGAGCAGGCGAGAGCCCGCGCGGCGGCCATGCTGCAGCGAGTGGGCCTGGGCGCGCGTCTGGCGCACCGGCCGGCTGAGCTCTCGGGCGGCGAGCGCCAGCGTGTGGCGATTGCCCGCGCCCTGGTGACCGAGCCGGCCTGCGTGCTGGCCGACGAACCCACCGGCAACCTGGACCGCAGCACCGCGCAAGCGGTGTTCGAGCTGATGCTGGCCACGGCCCACGAGCTGGGCACCGCCTTTGTGCTGGTCACCCACGACCAGACCCTGGCGGCGCAATGTCAGCAGCAGCTGAGCCTGGTGGGCGGCACCATGCAGCCGGCCTTGGCCTGACCCTTTTCCCATCCCCTGATTTCCCTGCTTCCACGAGTGACCATGAGCCAAGACACCCGCTTCATCCTCAAGCTCAGCTGCCCGGACCGCGCCGGCATCGTCCATGCCGTGACCGGTTTTCTGTTGGAGCAGGGCGGCAATATCCTGACGTCGGCCCAGCATGGCGACGCCGACCACCAGCGCTTTTTCATGCGCATCGAGTTTGAGTGCGCGGCGCTGACGGAAGCCTCGGCCTTGCAGGCTGCTTTCCAGCCCCTGGCTGAACGCCTGCAGATGGACTGGGAGCTGGTGGCGCGCTCGGCCAAGACCCGCGTGCTGCTGCTGGTGTCCAAGCTCGGCCACTGCTTGAACGACCTGCTGTTCCGCGTGCAGACCGGGCACCTGCCGATCGAGATTCCGGCCATCGTCTCCAACCACCGCGATTTCTACCAACTCGCGGCCTCGCACAACATCCCGTTTCACCACTTCCCGCTGCTGAACTCGACCGAGGAGCAGAAGCAGGCCCAGGAGCGCAAGATCCGCGAGGTGATGGCCGAGAACCAGATCGATCTGGTCGTGCTGGCTCGCTATATGCAGATCCTCTCGCCCGAGCTCTGCCGCGACCTCTCGGGCCGGGCCATCAACATCCACCACAGTTTCTTGCCCAGCTTCAAGGGCGCCAAGCCTTACCACCAGGCCTATGAGCGCGGCGTCAAGCTGATCGGCGCGACCGCGCATTACGTGACCTCGGACCTGGATGAAGGCCCCATCATCGAGCAGGAGGTGGCCCGCATCGACCACAGCCTGCCGCCCGAGCAACTGGTGGCCATCGGCCGCGACACCGAGTGCGTGACCCTGGCCCGTGCTATCCAGTGGCATGCCGAGCACCGCATCCTGCTGAACGGCCGCCGCACGGTGGTGTTCCGCTGATCGATCACCGTTTGCGGAGACCTTGGCATGTGGATTGACAGCCACTGCCACCTCGATGCGCCCGAGTTTGATGGCGACCGTGCCGCCGTGGTGGCGCGTGCTCGCGCGGCCGGTGTGCAGCAGATCGTGCTGCCGGCGGTGGCGGCCTTTGATTTCGACACGGTGCGCGAGCTGGCCCATGCGCATGGATTTGTCTATGCCCTGGGCATCCATCCGCTGTACGTGATGCAGGCCAGCGAGCAAGACCTGACCCTGCTGGCCGAGCAGTTGGAGCGCCACCGCAGCGACCCGCGCCTGGTGGCCATCGGCGAGATCGGCCTGGATTTCTTTGTGCCCGGTCTCGATGCCGAGCGTCAGCGCTTCTTCTATCTGGAGCAGCTCAAGCTGGCGCGGCGTTTTGAGCTGCCGGTGCTGCTGCATGTGCGGCGCAGTTCCGATCAGTTGCTGGCCGGGCTGCGGCGCTTGCCGGTATGCGGCGGGATTGCCCATGCCTTCAATGGCAGCGCGCAGCAGGCCCAGGCTTTCGTGGACTTGGGCTTCAAGCTGGGCTTTGGCGGCACGCTGACCTTCGAGCGCTCGCAGCAGATCCGCCGCCTGGCGGCCGAGCTGCCGGCCGAGAGCCTGGTGCTGGAGACCGATGCGCCCGACATTCCGCCGCATTGGCTGTACAAAACCGCCGAGCAGCGTTCGAGCGGCGAGGCCATGGGCCGCAACGAGCCGGCCGAGCTGCCACGTATCGCCGAGAGCCTGGCCGCGCTGCGGGGTTGGAGCCTGGGCCAGACCGCGGCGATCACCAGTGCGAACGCGCGGGTGGCGCTGCCGCGGCTGGGCGGGCTCATCGAGCCGGGGGGGCCTGCATAGGGTTGGCTGCGGAGCTGCTGCCTACGACGTCGCGGGCGGCGTGCCGCGCGAACTGGCCGAGCGTTCGGCCCTCATCTGCTTCGATCTCGGGAATCGCTCGGGCTGCCCTGGCTGTGCGACCAGATCGCCGACTTGCCCGGCGATCCGCATTGGCAGATGCTGGCCAAGGGCCTTCGTTCAGCGTCGATCGGCGAGCGCCCAAGCGAGGGCTGCATCGACGCCGCGTCGCAAATCGGCCCAGGTGGTCGGCACAAACTTGTCGGGCTGGAGTCCGTCGGCCGACGGCGCGTCGAAGCGGTACATCCGCTTCGAATAGTTGACGCGCCGCTTGCTGTGAGGCAGCACGAAACCGTCCATGTCCTGATAGCCGACCGGATTGGCACCTGTTGGCTCTCCGACCAGTGTGGCGTTGAATAGCTGCCGGAACTGCGCGGCATTGCTCATGCCGGCCGAGAAGGTCGTGGGGCCGATGAGGGCATAGATGCCGCCGTTCCAGTCGAGCTCATCGACAAGAATCATCTGGTGCGCAAAGCTGAGCCCGACGAAGAAGTCGCCGCCGCCGTTTTCGCGCAGGTCGATGATGAGCTTGCGGATCCGATGCTTGCGCAGGTAGGACTGGACCTTGGCGGCGAAGCGCTCCATCTCGGGAAATGACGGATATTGCGCGAAGTAGAGGTAAGCGGTTGCCTGTGCTGGATCCGCGCTGAGCCACAGCCGGTTGGAAACTTCGGCAACCTTGCGTCCGAGCGGCACCGTGTCGGGCGCGATGGTCGCGCTGAGCTGCTCGTAGTAGTCGTCGCTGCGCAGAGCGGTCAACAGCGCTGCTTGCGGCTTGCCGACATCATCGACGAATTCGAAGCGGGCCTGGCGTGGCTGGCGCGTTACGCCGAGACCATAGAGGACCTCCGCGACATTGGCGTGATTGGCCGTCTGGCGCCGCAGCGACTGCGTGTTCTCGACCACCTGGGCGACCGGCGCCAGCTGTTCCTGCAGTTTTGACGCCGCCATCCCGTCGACCGCGACGAGCTTCGATCCGAGTAGCTGACGGAAGGCTGGGGTCGTGCGGACGACGCGCAACTCGCCCTCGATCGATCGGAAGGCAATCGGGTAGCGGTGATGCTCGGCATCCCAGTAGGCCAGGTGGGTGTGGCCGTCGCCGACGAGCCGCGTGATGCGCATCAGTTCGACGACGATCTGCGGTTCATTGAGGCGAGGTAGTGCGTTCTCGAGTCCTGCGAGTGCGGCAGTGAACTCGGTTTTTGAGATCCGGTGGTAGAGGCGAATATGGCGAGCCTCCAGGGTTCGCCGATAGACGGCGAGATCGTGCTGCCAGCGCTGCACCTCGACTGGTTCGAGCGCGGCCGCGACATTCGATGTCAGCGCTAGGACTGCAAACAGCGCATACCGGCGCCATGCGGGCTTTAGATTCATACGGGCTTTCTCTTGGTTTCGCCGCGCATGGGAACGCGTCGACACGGGCCGTGCTTCTGATTGGATGCAGCGTTTCGGTGTTCGAGTCGGCCCAGCAACCGGCACTCGATGTTGCGGCGCTGGCTGTTGCTCTCGCGATCAACGGCTACGCGGCGCAATCGGTGCAACAGCAAGGGACAGGCGGCGACACCGAAGCTGCGACGGTGGCCTTGTGCGCGGCGGAGTGTATCTGCCTGTCATGGTCGATTCGATCTTCTGGCGGTCGATAATCCAAGCCGCCAGCGCAGCCAGCGCAGCCAGCGCAGCCACCGCAGCCAGGGCCGTCAGGCCGAAGTCGAGAACCTGGCAGCTGATGATTTGCCAGATGGCTTCGACAGTCACGATGAGGAATGAACCTTTTGATGCGGGTGGACAGGATGGGTCGATGACGGCAAAGCAGGTGCCGGCTGCACAGCCCGCCAGATGGCAAGGTCTGGCCCCGATCTGGGCGCCTGACGCACGCCTGCTGCTGCTGGGCAGCTTCCCCAGCGTCGCCTCCTTGGCCTCGCAGCAGTACTACGGCCATCCGCGCAACCAGTTTTGGCCGCTGCTGTCGGCGCTCTGGGGTCAGGACTTGCGCGTGTTGGGCTACGAGGAGCGACTGTCGGCGGCGCGCGCACGAGGGCTGGCGATCTGGGATGTCTATGCCGCCTGCGAGCGCGATGGCAGCCTGGACAGCGCGATCCGCGCCGCCGAGCCGAACGATCTGTTGGGCCTTGCCGCGCGCATGCAGGGGCTGCAGGCGGTGGCGCACAACGGCGGCGAATCGGCCCGCCATATCAAGGTGACCCAGCGCCTGGGCCTGCCGGTTTACCGCCTTCCGTCCAGCAGCCCGGCCAATGCCAGCTGGTCCTTCGAACGCAAGCTGGCGGCCTGGCGAGAAGTGTTCGCGTGCCATGGTCTACTTGCCCCATGAGCAAGACAAAGCAGCAAAACAAGAAGTCCGACTGGATTCCCGCGACCCTGAGCGAGTACGACGGCGTGCGCTTCCTCCACCTGGACTCGATCTGGGTGCAGGGCGCCATGCGCATCCGCAAGCCCCAGCATCTGGAGCTGGAATACATCCAGCGCATGATGGCCTGGATGCTCTGGCGCCCGAGCGCCGAGCTGCGCAGCGGCCACGCCCTGCAACTGGGCCTGGGCGCCGGGGCCATCACCCGCTTTTGCCACAAGGTGCTGCGCATGAAGACCACGGCCGTGGAGCTGAACCCCACGGTGATCCAGGCCTGCCGCATGTGGTTCCACCTGCCCGAGGACGACAAACGCCTCACGGTGATCAACGAGGATGCCGGTCAGTGGGTGGCGAAGCCGGAGCATCTGCAAACGGTCGATGTGCTCAACATCGACCTCTACGACCACGAGGCTGCCGGCCCGGTGCTGGACGATGAAGAGTTCTACCGCCATTGCCATGGCTTGTTGGTGGACGGTGGCCTGATGACGGTGAACCTCTTCGGCCGCGACGCCAGCTTTGCCGCCAGCGCGCGCCGTGTGGCGGCCATCTTCGGCTCGGACCAGGTCTGGAGCCTGACGCCGACCAAGGAGGGCAACACCGTGTTGGTGGCGGCGCGCGGCGTGGTGGTGCCGGATCGTGAGGAGCTGGAGCGCCGAGCGGCTAATATCGAGTCGCTGTTCGAGCTGCCGGCGCGCAAATGGCTGCGCATGGTGCGGCCCCTGCCTGTGAGCATTCTCAACCCCATTTGAGCGCGGAGCGTCTCTTCTCCATCATGAATGCCAAGCCCAAGACCAGCGCCTCCGCATCGGCTTCAATCGCCTCTTCCTCTGCCTCATCGTGCAACACGCCGGCCGCCGCGGGCGGCTCCAGCGGCGAAGGCCGGCTGGAATGGCGCACCCTGCTGCATTGGTTGCAGGAAGATGGCTTGATCGACGAGGCCCAGGTGCTGCGCACCGAGGGCCGTTTCGCTGCGGGTGACAGCTCGCTGCACCCGCTGGTGCGCCTGGGCCACGGCGGCTTGACGCGCAGCAACACGGGCAAGCCGCTCGATGTGGATGCGCTGTCAGAGTGGCTGGCCGAGCGGGCCAAGCTGCCGTATTTGCGCATCGACCCGCTCAAGGTCGATGTGGGCCGGGTGTCGGACGTGATGTCGGTCGGCTATGCCGAGGCCAAGCGCTGTCTGCCGCTGCTGGTGGGCGTGACCGAGGTGACCATCGCCACCTCGGAGCCTTTTGACACCGGCTGGGTGGCCCAAATTGAAGCCCATGTGCGCAAGCCCATCAAGCTGGTGGTGGCCAACCCGCTGGAGATTGCGCGCTACACGACCGAGTTCTTCACGCTGGCCCGCTCGGTGCGCGCCGCGGCCAAGGCGGGTGAGTCCAGCCAGGTGGCCAGCTTCGAGCAGCTGGTGGAGCTGGGCCGCAGCAACAAGCAGCTCGACGCCAACGACCAGGGTGTCGTGCAGGTGGTGGACTGGCTGTGGCAGTACGCCTTCGACCAGCGCGCCAGCGACATCCATCTGGAGCCGCGCCGCGAGATGGGCGTGATCCGTTTCCGCATCGACGGCGTGCTGCACACCGTCTACCAGCTGCCGCCCACGGTGATGAGCGCGATGACCTCGCGCATCAAGCTGCTCGGCCGCATGGATGTGGTGGAGCGCCGCCGGCCGCTGGATGGCCGCATCAAGACGCGCAATCCGGCTGGGGACGAGGTGGAAATGCGCCTCTCCACCTTGCCCACCGCTTTTGGCGAAAAGATGGTGATGCGGATCTTCGACCCCGACACCGCCGTCAAGGATTTGTCCATGCTGGGCTTTTCCAGCCACGACAGCGAGCGCTGGGAGAAGCTGGTGACCCAGGCCCACGGCATCATTCTGGTGACGGGCCCGACCGGCAGCGGCAAGACCACCACGCTGTACTCCACGCTCAAGCGCCTGGCGACCGACGAGGTCAATGTCTGCACCATCGAAGACCCGATCGAAATGATCGAGCCGGCCTTCAACCAGACCCAGGTGCAGACGGCCTTGGACTTCGGTTTCGCCGAGGGCCTGCGCGCCCTGATGCGCCAGGACCCGGACATCATCATGGTCGGCGAAATCCGCGACCTGGCCACGGCCGAGATGGCGATTCAGGCGGCGCTGACGGGCCATCTGGTCTTCAGCACCTTGCACACCAACGATGCCGCAGCGGCCATCACGCGGCTGACGGATCTGGGTGTGCCGTCCTATCTGATCAGCGCCACGGTGATTGGCGTGCTGGCCCAGCGTCTGGTGCGTACCTTGTGCAACCACTGCAAGGTGCCCGATCCCAGCGTCACCCGCGACACCTTGAACGATATGCTCAAGCACTGGCGCATGAACGGCGGCGTCAAACCCTACAAGCCGGTCGGTTGCCTGGAGTGCCGCAACACCGGCTACCGCGGTCGTGCGGGCTTGTACGAACTGTTGACGGTGGGCGAGACGGTCAAGTCGCATTTGCACCCCACACCCGACATCTCGGCCCTGCGCCGCCAGGCCATGCAGGAGGGCTTGCGGCCGCTGCGCCTGGCTGGCGCCATGAAGGTGGCCGAAGGTGTGACCACGCTGGAAGAGATCCTGCGCAGCACGCCGCAGTGGCAGACCTGAGGCGCAGGCCCAGCTCCAGCCCCAGCAGAGCCGCAATGGCGACCCGCAGCGATTACGTGTAAGCCACAAGCGCAGCGCTACAGGGGGCTCCCTAGAATCCCGCTTCATCGCAGCTAGAAGCAGAAAAAGGGATTCCCCATGAAGATCAAGAGTCAAAGAGACTTCTGGTCCGGGTTGATGTTTGTGCTGGTCGGGGTGGTGTTTGCCTGGGCCTCCACCGAGTACAACTTTGGCTCCTCCGCCCGGCCCGGCCCGGGCTACTTCCCCTTCGGCCTGGGGGTCTTGCTGGCCTTGCTGGGCGGCTTGGTGCTGTTCAAGGCCCTGACCTTGGAATCCGAAGGTGGCGACCCGATCGGCCCGGTGGCCTGGCGGCCCTTGCTGGTCATCACGGCTGCCATTGTGTTGTTTGGTCTGGCCTTGCCTCGCCTGGGTTTGCTGATGACCTTGCCCCTGGTGATCGTGCTGGCCGCTGCGGCCGGTGACGAATTCAGCTGGAAGGATGCGCTGCTCAGCACTGTGATTCTGACGGTGGGCAGCTGGGTCATCTTCGTCTGGGGCCTGAAGCTGGTGATCCCAGTCTGGCCCACCATCTTCGGCAACTGAGGACTCGCGCATGGACTTGCTGAACAATCTCGCGCTGGGTTTTCACACGGCGCTGACCCTACAGAACTTGCTTTACGCCTTTGGTGGCGCTTTGCTGGGCACCTTGATTGGCGTGCTCCCGGGCCTGGGCCCGGTGGCGACCATTGCCATGTTGCTGCCTTCGATCTACGCGCTGGACGCCACGCCTGCCTTGATCATGCTGGCCGGTATCTATTACGGTGCGCAATACGGTGGCTCGACCACGGCCATCCTGATCAATGTGCCGGGTGAATCGAGCTCGGTGGTGACCGCCATCGATGGCTACCAGATGGCTCGCCAGGGGCGCGCCGGTGCCGCATTGGCCGCCGCAGGCCTCGGTTCCTTCTTCGCGGGCTGTGTGGGCACGATCATCATCGCGGCCTTCGCGCCGCCGCTGACCGAGCTGGCCTTCAAGTTCGGCCCGGCTGAATACTTCTCACTGATGGTGCTGGGCTTGATCGGTGCCGTGGTCCTGGCTTCGGGTTCGCTGATCAAGGCGATTGCCATGATCTTGCTGGGCTTGTTGCTGGGCCAGATCAACACCGATGTGATCTCGGGCACGCCGCGTTTCTCCTTCGACATCCCCGAGCTGACCGATGGCCTGGGCTTTGTGGTCATCGCCATGGGCGTGTTCGGCTTCGGCGAGATCATTGCCAATCTGGGCAAGCCGGCGGAACACCGCGAGGTCTTCACCAAGGATGTGAAGGGCTTGTGGCCGACACGCCAGGACTTCGCTGATGCATGGCCGGCAGTGCTCCGTGGCACCACCTTGGGCTCCATCCTGGGTGTCTTGCCCGGTGGCGGCGCCTTGCTGGCCTCGTTCGCGGCCTACACCTTGGAGAAGAAGGTCGCTCGCAACCCGCGCGTGCCTTTCGGCAAGGGCGCGATTCAGGGTGTGGCTGGCCCCGAGTCGGCCAACAACGCCGGCGCGCAGACCAGCTTCATCCCCATGCTGACGCTTGGCATTCCGCCGAACGCCGTGATGGCCTTGATGGTGGGCGCCATGACCATCAAGGGCATCCAGCCTGGCCCCCAGGTCATGACCAGCAACCCGGAGCTGTTCTGGGGGCTGATCGCCTCGATGTGGGTTGGCAATCTGATGCTGATCGTGCTGAACCTTCCCTTGATCGGAATCTGGATCAAGCTGCTGACGGTGCCTTATCGCTTCCTGTTCCCGGCCATCGTCACCTTCTGCTGCATTGGCTCCTACACCCTGAACAACAACAACTTCGATGTGTTCGTGACGGCAGGTTTTGCTGTCGTGGGCTACATCTTCTACAAGTTGAGCTGCGAACCCGCACCCTTGCTGCTGGGCTTCATCCTCGGCCCCATGATGGAAGAGAACCTGCGCCGAGCCTTGCTGTTGTCGCGCGGTGACTGGGGCACGTTCATGACCCGCCCTCTGTCTGCCGGCCTGCTGATTGCCGCGCTGCTGATGGTGGTGGTGGTCATGCTGCCTTCCATCAAGAGCAAGCGGGAAGAGGCCTTCCAGGAAGACTGAGGAGAGCCAGTTGCGGGCCTGTGGCGCCTCGAATGAGGCGTCCAGCCGCTTCTGCCAGACACGGAAAGAGGGGGCTTCGGCCCCTTCTTGCATTTCGGCGGTAGCAACACGGCTCTGTGTAGTCGAGGGCGAGCCGCTGGGGGAGCGCGCGTCGTAAGTAGCTTGGTCGATGCTGGAGCTAGCTACCCCACATGCCGCCTGGGCCACGGCTGATCAGCGACCTTCATCGAGAAAATTGCAAAAATCTTTGCAAAGCCAAAAATTCCTGTGCTACAGTAGAGGGCTTCGCTGCACAGAAACACTCCTTCGGAAGTCAGCAAGTGGCTCGAAAGAGTTGCTTGAGTATCTGGGTGGCGAGGATCGAAGCGATTCGATGTGATTTGAGATTCAAAACAAATCTTGCAGAAATGCTTGACGAGTAGAAAGAAAATCAGTCATAATCTCGCTTCTGTGCTGTTGACGAGCTGCAAAGCAGTCGACAGGCGCAAGATTCGATGCAAGTCGGTCTTGTCAAGATGAGCTTGGCTCTCTTGGTTCTTTAAAAATTAACAGCCGATAAGCGTGGGCGTTTGAAGGTGAGTTTTGATGCTCGGTGACGAGTATCAAGTCTCTTAGACTTTAAACGCTCACGGAAATTAGATGGAATCATGTAAATGGTTTCGTCGATTCCGTTGAGTAAATCAAGATCGAACTGTAGAGTTTGATCCTGGCTCAGATTGAACGCTGGCGGCATGCCTTACACATGCAAGTCGAACGGTAACAGGTTAAGCTGACGAGTGGCGAACGGGTGAGTAATGTATCGGAACGTGCCCAGTCGTGGGGGATAACTACTCGAAAGAGTGGCTAATACCGCATACGACCTGAGGGTGAAAGCGGGGGACCGTAAGGCCTCGCGCGATTGGAGCGGCCGATATCAGATTAGCTAGTTGGTGGGGTAAAAGCCCACCAAGGCGACGATCTGTAGCTGGTCTGAGAGGACGACCAGCCACACTGGGACTGAGACACGGCCCAGACTCCTACGGGAGGCAGCAGTGGGGAATTTTGGACAATGGACGCAAGTCTGATCCAGCCATGCCGCGTGCGGGAAGAAGGCCTTCGGGTTGTAAACCGCTTTTGTCAGGGAAGAAACGAGTTTCTCTAATACAGAGACTTAATGACGGTACCTGAAGAATAAGCACCGGCTAACTACGTGCCAGCAGCCGCGGTAATACGTAGGGTGCAAGCGTTAATCGGAATTACTGGGCGTAAAGCGTGCGCAGGCGGTTATGCAAGACAGAGGTGAAATCCCCGGGCTCAACCTGGGAACTGCCTTTGTGACTGCATAGCTAGAGTACGGCAGAGGGGGATGGAATTCCGCGTGTAGCAGTGAAATGCGTAGATATGCGGAGGAACACCGATGGCGAAGGCAATCCCCTGGGCCTGTACTGACGCTCATGCACGAAAGCGTGGGGAGCAAACAGGATTAGATACCCTGGTAGTCCACGCCCTAAACGATGTCAACTGGTTGTTGGGAGGGTTTCTTCTCAGTAACGTAGCTAACGCGTGAAGTTGACCGCCTGGGGAGTACGGCCGCAAGGTTGAAACTCAAAGGAATTGACGGGGACCCGCACAAGCGGTGGATGATGTGGTTTAATTCGATGCAACGCGAAAAACCTTACCTACCCTTGACATGCCAGGAATCCTGCAGAGATGTGGGAGTGCTCGAAAGAGAACCTGGACACAGGTGCTGCATGGCCGTCGTCAGCTCGTGTCGTGAGATGTTGGGTTAAGTCCCGCAACGAGCGCAACCCTTGTCATTAGTTGCTACGAAAGGGCACTCTAATGAGACTGCCGGTGACAAACCGGAGGAAGGTGGGGATGACGTCAGGTCATCATGGCCCTTATGGGTAGGGCTACACACGTCATACAATGGCCGGTACAGAGGGCTGCCAACCCGCGAGGGGGAGCTAATCCCAGAAAACCGGTCGTAGTCCGGATCGTAGTCTGCAACTCGACTGCGTGAAGTCGGAATCGCTAGTAATCGCGGATCAGCTTGCCGCGGTGAATACGTTCCCGGGTCTTGTACACACCGCCCGTCACACCATGGGAGCGGGTTCTGCCAGAAGTAGTTAGCCTAACCGCAAGGGGGGCGATTACCACGGCAGGGTTCGTGACTGGGGTGAAGTCGTAACAAGGTAGCCGTATCGGAAGGTGCGGCTGGATCACCTCCTTTCTAGAAAATGGTCGAGCAGTTGTTTGCTGCATGCAGCAGATGACCAGCGAGATCCACATGACTCATTTTTAAGCGCCCACACTTATCGGCTGTGAATACAACATCAGAGTAATAGCGTGAGCCTGCCGAGCTGGCCTCAACAGGCGAGCGTTACTGAGAGGCAGTGCACGCAAGAAACGCGTGGGTCTGTAGCTCAGTCGGTTAGAGCACCGTCTTGATAAGGCGGGGGTCGCTGGTTCGAATCCAGCCAGACCCACCACGGATTTGAAGAGATCCCGGGGGATTAGCTCAGCTGGGAGAGCACCTGCTTTGCAAGCAGGGGGTCGTCGGTTCGATCCCGTCATCCTCCACCAATTACTCTGTGCCATGGTTGACAAACCAAAGCATCCGTTGCGCGAAGGCGTGAGCGGTTGTTCTGGTTTGTCAGTCATAAGGCTCGAAAGAGTCGGCTGTTGTTCTTTAACAATTTGTAGAGTCGAATCAGCGCTGCTAGCGGAAAGCGCCATCTCGTAAAGGGGGTGAGCGTACCGTGCCGCTAGTAGCTTTTGATTGCGTCAAACACAAGACTTCAACTGAGCAAGAAATTGTTTAGGTATGAAGAACGGCGTAACGCGTGAATACTCAATAAACGTATGGAGCTGAGAGGCTCTGTACGAGTCCTTGACGACAGTGCAGTCAGCGCTGTCAAAGTTATAGGGTCAAGTGACTAAGTGCATGTGGTGGATGCCTTGGCGATTACAGGCGACGAAGGACGTGATAGCCTGCGATAAGCTTCGGGGAGCTGGCAAATTAGCTTTGATCCGGAGATTTCCGAATGGGGAAACCCACCCCGCGAGGGGTAACTCTGACTGAATACATAGGTCATTGTGGCGAACCGGGTGAACTGAAACATCTCAGTAGCTCGAGGAAAAGACATCAACCGAGATTCCGAAAGTAGCGGCGAGCGAAATTGGAGTAGCCTTTACGTTTTAGCATCGTGTATATCAGAACGGAATGGAAAGTCCGGCCATAGCGGGTGATAGCCCCGTATGAGAAATGCTGCGGTGTGGAACTAAGCGTAAGACAAGTAGGGCGGGACACGAGAAATCCTGTCTGAATATGGGGGGACCATCCTCCAAGGCTAAATACTCGTAATCGACCGATAGTGAACTAGTACCGTGAGGGAAAGGCGAAAAGAACCCCGGGAGGGGAGTGAAATAGATCCTGAAACCGCATGCATACAAAAAGTAGGAGCCCGCAAGGGTGACTGCGTACCTTTTGTATAATGGGTCAGCGACTTACATTCAGTGGCGAGGTTAACCGAATAGGGAAGCCGTAGAGAAATCGAGTCCGAATAGGGCGAATTAGTCGCTGGGTGTAGACCCGAAACCAAGTGATCTATCCATGGCCAGGATGAAGGTACCGTAACAGGTGCTGGAGGTCCGAACCGACTAATGTTGCAAAATTAGCGGATGAGCTGTGGATAGGGGTGAAAGGCTAAACAAACTTGGAAATAGCTGGTTCTCTCCGAAAACTATTTAGGTAGTGCCTCAAGTATTACCATCGGGGGTAGAGCACTGTTATGGCTAGGGGGTCATGGCGACTTACCAAACCATTGCAAACTCCGAATACCGATGAGTACAGCTTGGGAGACAGAGCACCGGGTGCTAACGTCCGGACTCAAGAGGGAAACAACCCAGACCGCCAGCTAAGGTCCCCAAAATTGGCTAAGTGGGAAACGAAGTGGGAAGGCTAAAACAGTCAGGATGTTGGCTTAGAAGCAGCCATCATTTAAAGAAAGCGTAATAGCTCACTGATCGAGTCGTCCTGCGCGGAAGATGTAACGGGGCTAAGCCAGTTACCGAAGCTGCGGATGTGCAATTTATTGCACGTGGTAGGAGAGCGTTCTGTAAGCCTGTGAAGGTGGGTTGTGAAGCCTGCTGGAGGTATCAGAAGTGCGAATGCTGACATGAGTAGCGTTAAAGGGGGTGAAAAGCCCCCTCGCCGAAAGCGCAAGGTTTCCTACGCAACGTTCATCGGCGTAGGGTGAGTCGGCCCCTAAGGCGAGGCAGAGATGCGTAGCTGATGGGAAACAGGTAAATATTCCTGTACCGATCAATAGTGCGATGTGGGGACGGAGAAGGTTAGCTCAGCCAACTGTTGGAATAGTTGGTTCAAGCGTGTAGTCGTGCTCTTTAGGCAAATCCGGAGAGCTTAGATGAGGCGTGATAACGAGTCTGCTTGCAGACGAAGTGAGTGATACCCTGCTTCCAGGAAAAGCCACTAAGCTTCAGCTATTGACGACCGTACCGCAAACCGACACTGGTGCGCGAGATGAGTATTCTAAGGCGCTTGAGAGAACTCTGGAGAAGGAACTCGGCAAATTGACACCGTAACTTCGGAAGAAGGTGTGCCTCTAGTATGTGTAGAGATTTACTCTCGAAGCAGAATGGGGCCGCAGAGAATCGGTGGCTGCAACTGTTTATTAAAAACACAGCACTCTGCAAAGACGAAAGTCGACGTATAGGGTGTGACTCCTGCCCGGTGCTGGAAGATTAAATGATGGGGTGCAAGCTCTTGACTGAAGTCCCAGTAAACGGCGGCCGTAACTATAACGGTCCTAAGGTAGCGAAATTCCTTGTCGGGTAAGTTCCGACCTGCACGAATGGAGTAATGATGGCCACACTGTCTCCTCCAGAGACTCAGCGAAGTTGAAATGTTTGTGATGATGCAATCTCCCCGCGGAAAGACGGAAAGACCCCATGAACCTTTACTGTAGCTTTACATTGGACTTTGAACAGATCTGTGTAGGATAGGTGGGAGGCTTTGAAGTGAGGACGCTAGTTCTCATGGAGCCAACGTTGAAATACCACCCTGGTGTGTTTGAGGTTCTAACCTTGGTCCCTTATCGGGATTGGGGACAGTGTATGGTGGGCAGTTTGACTGGGGCGGTCTCCTCCCAAAGTGTAACGGAGGAGTTCGAAGGTACGCTAAATACGGTCGGAAATCGTGTTGATAGTGCATTGGCATAAGCGTGCTTGACTGCGAGACTGACAAGTCGAGCAGGTACGAAAGTAGGACAAAGTGATCCGGTGGTTCTGTATGGAAGGGCCATCGCTCAACGGATAAAAGGTACTCTGGGGATAACAGGCTGATACCGCCCAAGAGTTCATATCGACGGCGGTGTTTGGCACCTCGATGTCGGCTCATCTCATCCTGGGGCTGTAGCCGGTCCCAAGGGTATGGCTGTTCGCCATTTAAAGAGGTACGTGAGCTGGGTTTAAAACGTCGTGAGACAGTTTGGTCCCTATCTTCCGTGGGCGCTGCAAGATTGAGAGAGCCTGCTCCTAGTACGAGAGGACCGGAGTGGACGCACCTCTGGTGTATCGGTTGTCACGCCAGTGGCATCGCCGAGTAGCTAAGTGCGGAAGAGATAACCGCTGAAAGCATCTAAGCGGGAAACTCGTCTCAAGATGAGTCTTGCCGGGGCCTTGAGCCCCCTGAAGGGTCGTTCGAGACCAGGACGTTGATAGGCTGGGTGTGGAAGCGCAGTAATGCGTTAAGCTAACCAGTACTAATTGCCCGTGAGGCTTGACCCTATAACTTTGACAGTTCAGGCGATGGAAACATCAGCCGATCTGATCAAGGATTATTGAGGACACAAGTTATACCGTTCTTCAGAAGTCAGATCATTCAACGAAATGATCCAACGTGTGAACGCAATCAAAACCAGCTGATTCGAAGTGCAATACATGACGAACTCATGTATACTGCGCAGCTCTACAAATTGGGCCTGTTGAAAATCTCTGACGAGACTTCAGCAAGCCAACCAGTTAAGCCTGATGACCATAGCGAGGCGGGTCCCACTCCTTCCCATCCCGAACAGGACAGTGAAATGCCTCAGCGCCGATGATAGTGCGGGTTCCCGTGTGAAAGTAGGTCATCGTCAGGCTAATATCTAAGCAAAACGCCCGGTCACATGGCCGGGCGTTTCTGTCTCTGAGTGTGGGTCTGCTAAGGCAGGTCGGGCACTCGGTCCCTAGATGCAAGCGAAGTCTGCCTGGTGTGTGGCAGCGTTTGCCTCTGTGGATCCAGCTGGGCTTGGCCTGGTTGTAAGCAGAGCAGAAGTTGCAAGCTGATGAAAATCGCATGCAATAGGTGTTGACGATAGTGAAAACATCAGTCATAATCTCGCTTCTGTGCTGTTGACGAGCTGCAAAGCAGTCGACAGGCGCAAGATTCGATGCAAGTCGGTCTTGTCAAGATGAGCTTGGCTCTCTTGGTTCTTTAAAAATTAACAGCCGATAAGCGTGGGCGTTTGAAGGTGAGTTTTGATGCTCGGTGACGAGTATCAAGTCTCTTAGACTTTAAACGCTCACGGAAATTAGATGGAATCATGTAAATGGTTTCGTCGATTCCGTTGAGTAAATCAAGATCGAACTGTAGAGTTTGATCCTGGCTCAGATTGAACGCTGGCGGCATGCCTTACACATGCAAGTCGAACGGTAACAGGTTAAGCTGACGAGTGGCGAACGGGTGAGTAATGTATCGGAACGTGCCCAGTCGTGGGGGATAACTACTCGAAAGAGTGGCTAATACCGCATACGACCTGAGGGTGAAAGCGGGGGACCGTAAGGCCTCGCGCGATTGGAGCGGCCGATATCAGATTAGCTAGTTGGTGGGGTAAAAGCCCACCAAGGCGACGATCTGTAGCTGGTCTGAGAGGACGACCAGCCACACTGGGACTGAGACACGGCCCAGACTCCTACGGGAGGCAGCAGTGGGAATTTTGGACAATGGACGCAAGTCTGATCCAGCCATGCCGCGTGCGGGAAGAAGGCCTTCGGGTTGTAAACCGCTTTTGTCAGGGAAGAAACGAGTTTCTCTAATACAGAGACTTAATGACGGTACCTGAAGAATAAGCACCGGCTAACTACGTGCCAGCAGCCGCGGTAATACGTAGGGTGCAAGCGTTAATCGGAATTACTGGGCGTAAAGCGTGCGCAGGCGGTTATGCAAGACAGAGGTGAAATCCCCGGGCTCAACCTGGGAACTGCCTTTGTGACTGCATAGCTAGAGTACGGCAGAGGGGGATGGAATTCCGCGTGTAGCAGTGAAATGCGTAGATATGCGGAGGAACACCGATGGCGAAGGCAATCCCCTGGGCCTGTACTGACGCTCATGCACGAAAGCGTGGGGGAGCAAACAGGATTAGATACCCTGGTAGTCCACGCCCTAAACGATGTCAACTGGTTGTTGGGAGGGTTTCTTCTCAGTAACGTAGCTAACGCGTGAAGTTGACCGCCTGGGGAGTACGGCCGCAAGGTTGAAACTCAAAGGAATTGACGGGGACCCGCACAAGCGGTGGATGATGTGGTTTAATTCGATGCAACGCGAAAAACCTTACCTACCCTTGACATGCCAGGAATCCTGCAGAGATGTGGGAGTGCTCGAAAGAGAACCTGGACACAGGTGCTGCATGGCCGTCGTCAGCTCGTGTCGTGAGATGTTGGGTTAAGTCCCGCAACGAGCGCAACCCTTGTCATTAGTTGCTACGAAAGGGCACTCTAATGAGACTGCCGGTGACAAACCGGAGGAAGGTGGGGATGACGTCAGGTCATCATGGCCCTTATGGGTAGGGCTACACACGTCATACAATGGCCGGTACAGAGGGCTGCCAACCCGCGAGGGGGAGCTAATCCCAGAAAACCGGTCGTAGTCCGGATCGTAGTCTGCAACTCGACTGCGTGAAGTCGGAATCGCTAGTAATCGCGGATCAGCTTGCCGCGGTGAATACGTTCCCGGGTCTTGTACACACCGCCCGTCACACCATGGGAGCGGGTTCTGCCAGAAGTAGTTAGCCTAACCGCAAGGGGGGCGATTACCACGGCAGGGTTCGTGACTGGGGTGAAGTCGTAACAAGGTAGCCGTATCGGAAGGTGCGGCTGGATCACCTCCTTTCTAGAAAATGGTCGAGCAGTTGTTTGCTGCATGCAGCAGATGACCAGCGAGATCCACATGACTCATTTTTAAGCGCCCACACTTATCGGCTGTGAATACAACATCAGAGTAATAGCGTGAGCCTGCCGAGCTGGCCTCAACAGGCGAGCGTTACTGAGAGGCAGTGCACGCAAGAAACGCGTGGGTCTGTAGCTCAGTCGGTTAGAGCACCGTCTTGATAAGGCGGGGGTCGCTGGTTCGAATCCAGCCAGACCCACCACGGATTTGAAGAGATCCCGGGGGATTAGCTCAGCTGGGAGAGCACCTGCTTTGCAAGCAGGGGGTCGTCGGTTCGATCCCGTCATCCTCCACCAATTACTCTGTGCCATGGTTGACAAACCAAAGCATCCGTTGCGCGAAGGCGTGAGCGGTTGTTCTGGTTTGTCAGTCATAAGGCTCGAAAGAGTCGGCTGTTGTTCTTTAACAATTTGTAGAGTCGAATCAGCGCTGCTAGCGGAAAGCGCCATCTCGTAAAGGGGGTGAGCGTACCGTGCCGCTAGTAGCTTTTGATTGCGTCAAACACAAGACTTCAACTGAGCAAGAAATTGTTTAGGTATGAAGAACGGCGTAACGCGTGAATACTCAATAAACGTATGGAGCTGAGAGGCTCTGTACGAGTCCTTGACGACAGTGCAGTCAGCGCTGTCAAAGTTATAGGGTCAAGTGACTAAGTGCATGTGGTGGATGCCTTGGCGATTACAGGCGACGAAGGACGTGATAGCCTGCGATAAGCTTCGGGGAGCTGGCAAATTAGCTTTGATCCGGAGATTTCCGAATGGGGAAACCCACCCCGCGAGGGGTAACTCTGACTGAATACATAGGTCATTGTGGCGAACCGGGTGAACTGAAACATCTCAGTAGCTCGAGGAAAAGACATCAACCGAGATTCCGAAAGTAGCGGCGAGCGAAATTGGAGTAGCCTTTACGTTTTAGCATCGTGTATATCAGAACGGAATGGAAAGTCCGGCCATAGCGGGTGATAGCCCCGTATGAGAAATGCTGCGGTGTGGAACTAAGCGTAAGACAAGTAGGGCGGGACACGAGAAATCCTGTCTGAATATGGGGGGACCATCCTCCAAGGCTAAATACTCGTAATCGACCGATAGTGAACTAGTACCGTGAGGGAAAGGCGAAAAGAACCCCGGGAGGGGAGTGAAATAGATCCTGAAACCGCATGCATACAAAAAGTAGGAGCCCGCAAGGGTGACTGCGTACCTTTTGTATAATGGGTCAGCGACTTACATTCAGTGGCGAGGTTAACCGAATAGGGAAGCCGTAGAGAAATCGAGTCCGAATAGGGCGAATTAGTCGCTGGGTGTAGACCCGAAACCAAGTGATCTATCCATGGCCAGGATGAAGGTACCGTAACAGGTGCTGGAGGTCCGAACCGACTAATGTTGCAAAATTAGCGGATGAGCTGTGGATAGGGGTGAAAGGCTAAACAAACTTGGAAATAGCTGGTTCTCTCCGAAAACTATTTAGGTAGTGCCTCAAGTATTACCATCGGGGGTAGAGCACTGTTATGGCTAGGGGGTCATGGCGACTTACCAAACCATTGCAAACTCCGAATACCGATGAGTACAGCTTGGGAGACAGAGCACCGGGTGCTAACGTCCGGACTCAAGAGGGAAACAACCCAGACCGCCAGCTAAGGTCCCCAAAATTGGCTAAGTGGGAAACGAAGTGGGAAGGCTAAAACAGTCAGGATGTTGGCTTAGAAGCAGCCATCATTTAAAGAAAGCGTAATAGCTCACTGATCGAGTCGTCCTGCGCGGAAGATGTAACGGGGCTAAGCCAGTTACCGAAGCTGCGGATGTGCAATTTATTGCACGTGGTAGGAGAGCGTTCTGTAAGCCTGTGAAGGTGGGTTGTGAAGCCTGCTGGAGGTATCAGAAGTGCGAATGCTGACATGAGTAGCGTTAAAGGGGGTGAAAAGCCCCCTCGCCGAAAGCGCAAGGTTTCCTACGCAACGTTCATCGGCGTAGGGTGAGTCGGCCCCTAAGGCGAGGCAGAGATGCGTAGCTGATGGGAAACAGGTAAATATTCCTGTACCGATCAATAGTGCGATGTGGGGACGGAGAAGGTTAGCTCAGCCAACTGTTGGAATAGTTGGTTCAAGCGTGTAGTCGTGCTCTTTAGGCAAATCCGGAGAGCTTAGATGAGGCGTGATAACGAGTCTGCTTGCAGACGAAGTGAGTGATACCCTGCTTCCAGGAAAAGCCACTAAGCTTCAGCTATTGACGACCGTACCGCAAACCGACACTGGTGCGCGAGATGAGTATTCTAAGGCGCTTGAGAGAACTCTGGAGAAGGAACTCGGCAAATTGACACCGTAACTTCGGAAGAAGGTGTGCCTCTAGTATGTGTAGAGATTTACTCTCGAAGCAGAATGGGGCCGCAGAGAATCGGTGGCTGCAACTGTTTATTAAAAACACAGCACTCTGCAAAGACGAAAGTCGACGTATAGGGTGTGACTCCTGCCCGGTGCTGGAAGATTAAATGATGGGGTGCAAGCTCTTGACTGAAGTCCCAGTAAACGGCGGCCGTAACTATAACGGTCCTAAGGTAGCGAAATTCCTTGTCGGGTAAGTTCCGACCTGCACGAATGGAGTAATGATGGCCACACTGTCTCCTCCAGAGACTCAGCGAAGTTGAAATGTTTGTGATGATGCAATCTCCCCGCGGAAAGACGGAAAGACCCCATGAACCTTTACTGTAGCTTTACATTGGACTTTGAACAGATCTGTGTAGGATAGGTGGGAGGCTTTGAAGTGAGGACGCTAGTTCTCATGGAGCCAACGTTGAAATACCACCCTGGTGTGTTTGAGGTTCTAACCTTGGTCCCTTATCGGGATTGGGGACAGTGTATGGTGGGCAGTTTGACTGGGGCGGTCTCCTCCCAAAGTGTAACGGAGGAGTTCGAAGGTACGCTAAATACGGTCGGAAATCGTGTTGATAGTGCATTGGCATAAGCGTGCTTGACTGCGAGACTGACAAGTCGAGCAGGTACGAAAGTAGGACAAAGTGATCCGGTGGTTCTGTATGGAAGGGCCATCGCTCAACGGATAAAAGGTACTCTGGGGATAACAGGCTGATACCGCCCAAGAGTTCATATCGACGGCGGTGTTTGGCACCTCGATGTCGGCTCATCTCATCCTGGGGCTGTAGCCGGTCCCAAGGGTATGGCTGTTCGCCATTTAAAGAGGTACGTGAGCTGGGTTTAAAACGTCGTGAGACAGTTTGGTCCCTATCTTCCGTGGGCGCTGCAAGATTGAGAGAGCCTGCTCCTAGTACGAGAGGACCGGAGTGGACGCACCTCTGGTGTATCGGTTGTCACGCCAGTGGCATCGCCGAGTAGCTAAGTGCGGAAGAGATAACCGCTGAAAGCATCTAAGCGGGAAACTCGTCTCAAGATGAGTCTTGCCGGGGCCTTGAGCCCCCTGAAGGGTCGTTCGAGACCAGGACGTTGATAGGCTGGGTGTGGAAGCGCAGTAATGCGTTAAGCTAACCAGTACTAATTGCCCGTGAGGCTTGACCCTATAACTTTGACAGTTCAGGCGATGGAAACATCAGCCGATCTGATCAAGGATTATTGAGGACACAAGTTATACCGTTCTTCAGAAGTCAGATCATTCAACGAAATGATCCAACGTGTGAACGCAATCAAAACCAGCTGATTCGAAGTGCAATACATGACGAACTCATGTATACTGCGCAGCTCTACAAATTGGGCCTGTTGAAAATCTCTGACGAGACTTCAGCAAGCCAACCAGTTAAGCCTGATGACCATAGCGAGGCGGTCCCACTCCTTCCCATCCCGAACAGGACAGTGAAATGCCTCAGCGCCGATGATAGTGCGGGTTCCCGTGTGAAAGTAGGTCATCGTCAGGCTAATATCTAAGCAGCGCCCCCGGTTCGAAAGAATCGGGGGCGTTTTGCTTTACAGGTCGCAAATCCTTGTGACGATGAAAGCTTTGTCTTCGATCGGCCAGGCACCTTGCGTCGTGCCTTTGGATTCAATATGAAGCAAAGGCGTAGCGGGAAGATTGTTTCGGCGCGCTCTTTCTCAGGCGCTATCAACCCCTAGGCTCGCCCCCATGCGTTCGATACGTCGACGCAAAAAATCTTCGGCGAGGCCGGGTTCCGGTTGTAGGCGTTGGCCGATATAGAGCTCCTGGCGACGTTCTGCAATTTGGCTGCGCAGGCGTTGGACCATCACATGGAATGGGTCCAGCCCCAGTTTTTCGGCCCGACTGATGGCCTGCCAGAGTTGATGCATGGGGTGAGCTTCGAGCGCAACGCGGTGGGCTTGAACCACGCGGAGACGGCCTTGTACCGAGTTCTCGCAGCGGCTGAGCCATTCGTGCAAGGCATCGGCATTACCTCCGGTGACTTTGAGTGGATCTTCTCCGGCAGCCAGGAGTAGTGCTTCCAGGCGTGTTCGGTTTTCTGAGGCGTAGGCTTCGTTCACCAGCATCATGGCTTGCTCGCGGCGCTGACGCTCGTTCTCGTTGTCGGCGAAATCAGGATGCAGACGCATGGCTGCGCGCCGATACAAAGTCTTTAAGCTCGGCGGCGGCAGATCGATCACCCCGGCAGCGGGTTCCGCGGGAAGCGGTGGCGCTGTGGGCAAGAAAGGGATGGTTGGCAAGGCCGTGGCTTGCGGCGCACGTGGCGTGCGAGCTGAAATGCCATTGCGGCGCAAAGCTTCGGCCAAGTATTGGGTGGCCGTGTGTAACTGCGATTCCAGAGCATCCAATTCCAAATAGGAGGAGCCAAGCGTGGCCACATACCGGTCGACGAAAGCCCTCAGTTGGCCATGCAGTTCGAAGAATTCCTGCTCCTGGGCTTGCAAATAGCGCTGCAGCTCACGCAATTGAGCCCTTCGGCGGTCCAGTCCATGCCTTGAAAGCGCAGAATTGTTCATGGCACCGAGTGAGTGGGTTGGACGGTCATTCAAACAGTTCTATTGTGGCGTGACGAGTGAAGTTCCTGAAATGAAAACAGCCCCCGCAGGGGCTGTTTTATCTCGGGGCTAACCCGTGTGAGCCTGCCAATCGGCGAATCGCTCGCTCCAGTACTTTTGATTCAGTCTGTCAAGGTTGAGAGGCGGCGGCGCTGGCTTGTTCCGCAGCTGAGCCTGGCGCCGCGGTAAGCACCTTGGTGTCGGACGCAGCCTGTGGCGAATCGGTCGGTTGTGCAGCAATGGCGGCTGGGCTGTTCGTGCCGTGGGCTGCGGCCGGTGCCGTGGTGGGCAAAGGCAGCAGCGGAACGATCAGCAAGGCCACGATGTTGATGATCTTGATCAGCGGGTTGACGGCAGGGCCGGCGGTGTCTTTGTAGGGGTCACCGACCGTATCGCCCGTCACCGCGGCCTTGTGAGCTTCCGAGCCCTTGCCGCCGTGGTGGCCGTCTTCGATGTATTTCTTGGCGTTGTCCCAAGCGCCGCCGCCGGTGCACATGGAAATGGCGACAAAGAGGCCGGTGACGATGGTGCCCATCAACAGGCCGCCCAATGCGGCGGGGCCGAGCAGCAGGCCGACCAAGACCGGTACCACCACGGGCAGCAGTGAGGGCACGATCATTTCCTTGATCGCTGCAGTGGTCAGCATGTCGACGGCGGTGCCATACTCGGGCTTACCGCTGCCATCCATGATGCCCTTGATGTCGCGGAACTGGCGGCGAACTTCGACGACCCACCGCGCCCGCAGCACGGCCGACCGCTTCCATGGCCATGGCGCCGAACAGATAGGGGATCAGGCCGCCGATGAACAGGCCCACGATGACTTTGGGGTCGCTGAGGTCGAAGCTCACGCTCAGGCCGCGGCTTTCCAGCGAGTGGGTGTAGTCCGCGAACAGCACCAGCGCGGCAAGGCCGGCCGAGCCAATGGCGTAGCCCTTGGTCACGGCCTTGGTGGTGTTGCCCACGGCGTCCAGGGGGTCCGTCACGTCGCGCACGCTGGAAGGCAGTTCGGACATCTCGGCAATGCCGCCGGCGTTGTCGGTGATGGGACCGTAGGCGTCCAGTGCAACGACGATGCCGGCCATGCTCAGCATGGAGGTGGCGGCCACGGCGATCGCGTACAGACCGCCGAGTTGATAGGTCGCCAGAATGGCGGCGCAAACAAACAGCACGGGCCATGCTGTCGAACGCATCGACACGCCCAGGCCCGCGATGATGTTGGTGCCGTGACCGGTGGTGGACGCTTGTGCGATGTGTTTGACGGGCGAGTACTGGGTGCCGGTGTAGAACTCGGTGATCCAGACCAGGGCCGCGGTCAGCACCAAGCCGACGGCGCATGCGCCGAACAAGCGCATGCGGGTGCCGGCACCCAGGGCGTCATCGGGCACGACTGCATTGGTGACGAAGTAGAAGGCGATCAGGGACAGCACGCCGGCCACTGCGAGGCCTTTGTAAAGCGCCGGCATCACATTCTTCATGCCAGGTGAGGCTTTGACAAAGTAGCAGCCGATGATGGACGCGATGATGGACACGCCCCCCAGCATCAGCGGGTAGAGGATGGCGGCCATCGGTGCAGCAGTCACCACCAGAGCGCCCAGCGCCATGGTGGCGATCAGGGTGACCGCATAGGTCTCGAACAAGTCAGCGGCCATGCCGGCGCAGTCGCCGACGTTGTCGCCGACGTTGTCGGCGATCACCGCCGGGTTGCGCGGGTCGTCCTCGGGAATGCCGGCTTCGACCTTGCCCACCAGGTCAGCGCCCACATCGGCGCCCTTGGTGAAAATGCCGCCACCCAGGCGAGCGAAGATGGAGATCAGCGAAGAGCCGAAGGCAAAGCCCAGCAAGGGCTTGAGCGTGGCGGAATCCACCTTCTCGCCACCACTGAGGTACCAGAAGAACAGGCTCACGCCCAGCAAGCCCAGGCCCACGACCAGCATGCCGGTGATGGCGCCGCCCTTGAACGCGACATCCAGCGCCGGGCCGATGCCCTTGGTGGCGGCCTGGGCGGTGCGCACATTGGCACGCACCGAGACATTCATGCCGATGAAGCCGCAGGCGCCCGAAAGCACCGCGCCCAAGACAAAGCCGATGGCGGTGCGCAGGTCCAGGAAGAAGGCAATCAAGAGGGTCAGCACGACGCCGACCACGGCAATTGTCTTGTACTGCCGTGCGAGGTAGGCGGCGGCCCCTTGCTGGATGGCCGCGGCGATTTCCTGCATGCGGGGATTGCCCGCGTCCTGACTCAAGATCCAGCTTCTCTGGATGAAGCCATACAAGACTGCGGCGATACCGCAGGCCAGCGCGAAGTACAGCGCCAATTGGGTCGTCATGAACGGGTCTCCTGTTGGTGTAACTGCCAAATCGGAATGCGCCTCGATGCCCCTACGCCAGACCTGCACGGTGGCGGCTCAGGTCGCTGCGTTTGATGCTACGGGATGGGCTTTGCGTAAAGCAATCGAGCGCTCTGGGTGTTTACCCAGTGTTTGCGGGTAAACGATGCCGCTGACGTCCAAGTCCAGCGGTGTGTCGTAGCCTGGGGTGTTGCAGCTTGCGCCACCGCTGTCACGGCGGTGTAAGCGCAGCCCTTAGAATCCGGGTTTCCCCTCGCGTT
>NZ_POSP01000002.1 GCF_002885975.1 Paucibacter aquatile
GTGCTAACGTCCGGACTCAAGAGGGAAACACCCAGACCGCCAGCTAAGGTCCCCAAAATTGGCTAAGTGGGAAACGAAGTGGGAAGGCTAAAACAGTCAGGATGTTGGCTTAGAAGCAGCCATCATTTAAAGAAAGCGTAATAGCTCACTGATCGAGTCGTCCTGCGCGGAAGATGTAACGGGGCTAAGCCAGTTACCGAAGCTGCGGATGTGCAATTTATTGCACGTGGTAGGAGAGCGTTCTGTAAGCCTGTGAAGGTGGGTTGTGAAGCCTGCTGGAGGTATCAGAAGTGCGAATGCTGACATGAGTAGCGTTAAAGGGGTGAAAAGCCCCCTCGCCGAAAGCGCAAGGTTTCCTACGCAACGTTCATCGGCGTAGGGTGAGTCGGCCCCTAAGGCGAGGCAGAGATGCGTAGCTGATGGGAAACAGGTAAATATTCCTGTACCGATCAATAGTGCGATGTGGGGACGGAGAAGGTTAGCTCAGCCAACTGTTGGAATAGTTGGTTCAAGCGTGTAGTCGTGCTCTTTAGGCAAATCCGGAGAGCTTAGATGAGGCGTGATAACGAGTCTGCTTGCAGACGAAGTGAGTGATACCCTGCTTCCAGGAAAAGCCACTAAGCTTCAGCTATTGACGACCGTACCGCAAACCGACACTGGTGCGCGAGATGAGTATTCTAAGGCGCTTGAGAGAACTCTGGAGAAGGAACTCGGCAAATTGACACCGGTAACTTCGGAAGAAGGTGTGCCTCTAGTATGTGTAGAGGATTTACTCTCGAAGCAGAATGGGGCCGCAGAGAATCGGTGGCTGCAACTGTTTATTAAAAACACAGCACTCTGCAAAGACGAAAGTCGACGTATAGGGTGTGACTCCTGCCGGTGCTGGAAGATTAAATGATGGGGTGCAAGCTCTTGACTGGAAGTCCCAGTAAACGGCGGCCGGTAACTATAACGGTCCTAAGGTAGCGAAATTCCTTGTCGTGGTAAGTTCCGGACCTGCAACGAATGGAGTAATGATGGCCACACTGTCTCCTCCAGAGACTCAGCGAAGTTGAAATGTTTGTGATGATGCAATCTCCCCGCGGAAAGACGGAAAGACCCCATGAACCTTTACTGTAGCTTTACATTGGACTTTGAACAGATCTGTGTAGGATAGGTGGAGGCTTTGAAGTGAGGACGCTAGTTCTCATGGAGCCAACGTTGAAATACCACCCTGGTGTGTTTGAGGTTCTAACCTTGGTCCCTTATCGGGATTGGGGACAGTGTATGGTGGCAGTTTGACTGGGGCGGTCTCCTCCCAAAGTGTAACGGAGGAGTTCGAAGGTACGCTAAATACGGTCGGAAATCGTGTTGATAGTGCATTGGCATAAGCGTGCTTGACTGCGAGACTGACAAGTCGAGCAGGTACGAAAGTAGGACAAAGTGATCCGGTGGTTCTGTATGGAAGGGCCATCGCTCAACGGATAAAAGGTACTCTGGGGATAACAGGCTGATACCGCCCAAGAGTTCATATCGACGGCGTGTTTTGGCACCTCGATGTCGGCTCATCTCATCCTGGGGCTGTAGCCCGGTCCCAAGGGTATGGCTGTTCGCCATTTAAAGAGGTACGTGAGCTGGGTTTAAAACGTCGTGAGACAGTTTGGTCCCTATCTTCCGTGGGCGCTGCAAGATTGAGAGAGCCTGCTCCTAGTACGAGAGGACCGGAGTGGACGCACCTCTGGTGTATCGGTTGTCACGCCAGTGGCATCGCCGAGTAGCTAAGTGCGGAAGAGATAACCGCTGAAAGCATCTAAGCGGGAAACTCGTCTCAAGATGAGTCTTGCCGGGGCCTTGAGCCCCCTGAAGGGTCGTTCGAGACCAGGACGTTGATAGGCTGGGTGTGGAAGCGCAGTAATGCGTTAAGCTAACCAGTACTAATTGCCCGTGAGGCTTGACCCTATAACTTTGACAGTTCAGGCGATGGAAACATCAGCCGATCTGATCAAGGATTATTGAGGACACAAGTTATACCGTTCTTCAGAAGTCAGATCATTCAACGAAATGATCCAACGTGTGAACGCAATCAAAACCAGCTGATTCGAAGTGCAATACATGACGAACTCATGTATACTGCGCAGCTCTACAAATTGGGCCTGTTGAAAATCTCTGACGAGACTTCAGCAAGCCAACCAGTTAAGCCTGATGACCATAGCGAGGCGGTCCCACTCCTTCCCATCCCGAACAGGACAGTGAAATGCCTCAGCGCCGATGATAGTGCGGGTTCCCGTGTGAAAGTAGGTCATCGTCAGGCTAATATCTAAGCAAAACGCCCGGTCACATGGCCGGGCGTTTCTGTCTCTGAGTGTGGGTCTGCTAAGGCAGGTCGGGCACTCGTCCCTAGATGCAAGCGAAGTCTGCCTGGTGTGTGGCAGCGTTTGCCTCTGTGGATCCAGCTGGGCTTGGCCTGGTTGTAAGCAGAGCAGAAGTTGCAAGCTGATGAAAATCGCATGCAATAGGTGTTGACGATAGTGAAAACATCAGTCATAATCTCGCTTCTGTGCTGTTGACGAGCTGCAAAGCAGTCGACAGGCGCAAGATTCGATGCAAGTCGGTCTTGTCAAGATGAGCTTGGCTCTCTTGGTTCTTTAAAAATTAACAGCCGATAAGCGTGGGCGTTTGAAGGTGAGTTTTGATGCTCGGTGACGAGTATCAAGTCTCTTAGACTTTAAACGCTCACGGAAATTAGATGGAATCATGTAAATGGTTTCGTCGATTCCGTTGAGTAAATCAAGATCGAACTGTAGAGTTTGATCCTGGCTCAGATTGAACGCTGGCGGCATGCCTTACACATGCAAGTCGAACGGTAACAGGTTAAGCTGACGAGTGGCGAACGGGTGAGTAATGTATCGGAACGTGCCCAGTCGTGGGGGATAACTACTCGAAAGAGTGGCTAATACCGCATACGACCTGAGGGTGAAAGCGGGGGACCGTAAGGCCTCGCGCGATTGGAGCGGCCGATATCAGATTAGCTAGTTGGTGGGGTAAAAGCCCACCAAGGCGACGATCTGTAGCTGGTCTGAGAGGACGACCAGCCACACTGGGACTGAGACACGGCCCAGACTCCTACGGGAGGCAGCAGTGGGGGAATTTTGGACAATGGACGCAAGTCTGATCCAGCCATGCCGCGTGCGGGAAGAAGGCCTTCGGGTTGTAAACCGCTTTTGTCAGGGAAGAAACGAGTTTCTCTAATACAGAGACTTAATGACGGTACCTGAAGAATAAGCACCGGCTAACTACGTGCCAGCAGCCGCGGTAATACGTAGGGTGCAAGCGTTAATCGGAATTACTGGGCGTAAAGCGTGCGCAGGCGGTTATGCAAGACAGAGGTGAAATCCCCGGGCTCAACCTGGGAACTGCCTTTGTGACTGCATAGCTAGAGTACGGCAGAGGGGGATGGAATTCCGCGTGTAGCAGTGAAATGCGTAGATATGCGGAGGAACACCGATGGCGAAGGCAATCCCCTGGGCCTGTACTGACGCTCATGCACGAAAGCGTGGGGAGCAAACAGGATTAGATACCCTGGTAGTCCACGCCCTAAACGATGTCAACTGGTTGTTGGGAGGGTTTCTTCTCAGTAACGTAGCTAACGCGTGAAGTTGACCGCCTGGGGAGTACGGCCGCAAGGTTGAAACTCAAAGGAATTGACGGGGACCCGCACAAGCGGTGGATGATGTGGTTTAATTCGATGCAACGCGGAAAAACCTTACCTACCCTTGACATGCCAGGAATCCTGCAGAGATGTGGGAGTGCTCGAAAGAGAACCTGGACACAGGTGCTGCATGGCCGTCGTCAGCTCGTGTCGTGAGATGTTGGGTTAAGTCCCGCAACGAGCGCAACCCTTGTCATTAGTTGCTACGAAAGGGCACTCTAATGAGACTGCCGGTGACAAACCGGAGGAAGGTGGGGATGACGTCAGGTCATCATGGCCCTTATGGGTAGGGCTACACACGTCATACAATGGCCGGTACAGAGGGCTGCCAACCGCGAGGGGGAGCTAATCCCAGAAAACCGGTCGTAGTCCGGATCGTAGTCTGCAACTCGACTGCGTGAAGTCGGAATCGCTAGTAATCGCGGATCAGCTTGCCGCGGTGAATACGTTCCCGGGTCTTGTACACACCGCCCGTCACACCATGGGAGCGGGTTCTGCCAGAAGTAGTTAGCCTAACCGCAAGGGGGGCGATTACCACGGCAGGGTTCGTGACTGGGGTGAAGTCGTAACAAGGTAGCCGTATCGGAAGGTGCGGCTGGATCACCTCCTTTCTAGAAAATGGTCGAGCAGTTGTTTGCTGCATGCAGCAGATGACCAGCGAGATCCACATGACTCATTTTTAAGCGCCCACACTTATCGGCTGTGAATACAACATCAGAGTAATAGCGTGAGCCTGCCGAGCTGGCCTCAACAGGCGAGCGTTACTGAGAGGCAGTGCACGCAAGAAACGCGTGGGTCTGTAGCTCAGTCGGTTAGAGCACCGTCTTGATAAGGCGGGGTCGCTGGTTCGAATCCAGCCAGACCCACCACGGATTTGAAGAGATCCCGGGGATTAGCTCAGCTGGGAGAGCACCTGCTTTGCAAGCAATCCCGTCATCCTCCACCAATTACTCTGTGCCATGGTTGACAAACCAAAGCATCCGTTGCGCGAAGGCGTGAGCGGTTGTTCTGGTTTGTCAGTCATAAGGCTCGAAAGAGTCGGCTGTTGTTCTTTAACAATTTGTAGAGTCGAATCAGCGCTGCTAGCGGAAAGCGCATCTCGCGTACCGTGCCGCTAGTAGCTTTTGATTGCGTCAAACACAAGACTTCAACTGAGCAAGAAATTGTTTAGGTATGAAGAACGGCGTAACGCGTGAATACTCAATAAACGTATGGAGCTGAGAGGCTCTGTACGAGTCTTGACGACCAGTCAGCGCTGTCAATAAGGGCATGCATCACTCCTGCAAGCCTTAGCGATGACAGGCCGAACGTACAGCAGCGAAGTTCAACAATGACAAATGCATTCAGCCAGAGTTACCCAACGGGGAAACCCACCCCACTCGGAAAGCGCCGGATCAAAGCCAATCCGCAAGCTCCCCGAAGCTTATCGCAGGCTATCACGTCCTTCGTCGCCTGTAATCGCCAAGGCATCCACCACATGCACTTAGTCACTTGACCCTATAACTTTGACAGCGCTGACTGCACTGTCGTCAAGGACTCGTACAGAGCCTCTCAGCTCCATACGTTTATTGAGTATTCACGCGTTACGCCGTTCTTCATACCTAAACAATTTCTGCTCAGTTGAAGTCTTGTGTTTGACGCAATCAAAAGCTACTAGCGGCACGGTACGCTCACCCCCTTTACGAGATGGCGCTTTCCGCTAGCAGCGCTGATTCGACTCTACAAATTGTTGAACAACAGCCGACTCTTTCGAGCCTTATGACTGACAAACCAGAACAACCGCTCACGCCTTCGCGCAACGGATGCTTTGGTTTGTCAACCATGGCACAGAGTAATTGGTGGAGGATGACGGGATCGAACCGACGACCCCCTGCTTGCAAAGCAGGTGCTCTCCCAGCTGAGCTAATCCCCGGGATCTCTTCAAATCCGTGGTGGGTCTGGCTGGATTCGAACCAGCGACCCCCGCCTTATCAAGACGGTGCTCTAACCGACTGAGCTACAGACCCACGCGTTTCTTGCGTGCACTGCCTCTCAGTAACGCTCGCCTGTTGAGGCCAGCTCGGCAGGCTCACGCTATTACTCTGATGTTGTATTCACAGCCGATAAGTGTGGGCGCTTAAAAATGAGTCATGTGGATCTCGCTGGGTTCATCTGCTGCATGCAGCAAACAACTGCTCGACCATTTTCTAGAAAGGAGGTGATCCAGCCGCACCTTCCGATACGGCTACCTTGTTACGACTTCACCCCAGTCACGAACCCTGCCGTGGTAATCGCCCCCCTTGCGGTTAGGCTAACTACTTCTGGCAGAACCCGCTCCCATGGTGTGACGGGCGGTGTGTACCAAGACCCGGGAACGTATTCACCGCGGGCAAGCTGATCCGCGATTACTAGCGATTCCGACTTCACGCAGTCGAGTTGCAGACTACGATCCGGACTACGACCGGTTTTCTGGATTAGCTCCCCCTCGCGGGTTGGCAGCCCTCTGTACCGGCCATTGTATGACGTGTGTAGCCCTACCCATAAGGGCCATGATGACCTGACGTCATCCCCACCTTCCTCCGGTTTGTCACCGGCAGTCTCATTAGAGTGCCCTTTCCGTAGCAACTAATGACAAGGGTTGCGCTCGTTGCGGGACTTAACCCAACATCTCACGACACGAGCTGACGACGGCCATGCAGCACCTGTGTCCAGGTTCTCTTTCGAGCACTCCCACATCTCTGCAGGATTCCTGGCATGTCAAGGGTAGGTAAGGTTTTTCGCGTTGCATCGAATTAAACCACATCATCCACCGCTTGTGCGGGTCCCCGTCAATTCCTTTGAGTTTCAACCTTGCGGCCGTACTCCCCAGGCGGTCAACTTCACGCGTTAGCTACGTTACTGAGAAGAAACCCTCCCAACAACCAGTTGACATCGTTTAGGGCGTGGACTACCAGGGTATCTAATCCTGTTTGCTCCCCACGCTTTCGTGCATGAGCGTCAGTACAGGCCCAGGGGATTGCCTTCGCCATCGGTGTTCCTCCGCATATCTACGCATTTCACTGCTACACGCGGAATTCCATCCCCCTCTGCCGTACTCTAGCTATGCAGTCACAAAGGCAGTTCCCAGGTTGAGCCCGGGGATTTCACCTCTGTCTTGCATAACCGCCTGCGCACGCTTTACGCCCAGTAATTCCGATTAACGCTTGCCACCCTACGTATTACCGCGGCTGCTGGCACGTAGTTAGCCCGGTGCTTATTCTTCAGGTACCGTCATTAAGTCTCTGTATTAGAGAAACTCGTTTCTTCCCTGACAAAAGCGGTTTACAACCCGAAGGCCTTCTTCCCGCACGCGGCATGGCTGGATCAGACTTGCGTCCATTGTCCAAAATTCCCCACTGCTGCCTCCCGTAGGAGTCTGGGCCGTGTCTCAGTCCCAGTGTGGCTGGTCGTCCTCTCAGACCAGCTACAGATCGTCGCCTTGGTGGGCTTTTACCCCACCAACTAGCTAATCTGATATCGGCCGCTCCAATCGCGCGAGGCCTTACGGTCCCCCGCTTTCACCCTCAGGTCGTATGCGGTATTAGCCACTCTTTCGAGTAGTTATCCCCCACGACTGGGCACGTTCCGATACATTACTCACCCGTTCGCCACTCGTCAGCTTAACCTGTTACCGTTCGACTTGCATGTGTAAGGCATGCCGCCAGCGTTCAATCTGAGCCAGGATCAAACTCTACAGTTCGATCTTGATTTACTCAACGGAATCGACGAAACCATTTACATGATTCCATCTAATTTCCGTGAGCGTTTAAAGTCTAAGAGACTTGATACTCGTCACCGAGCATCAAAACTCACCTTCAAACGCCCACGCTTATCGGCTGTTAATTTTTAAAGAACCAAGAGAGCCAAGCTCATCTTGACAAGACCGACTTGCATCGAATCTTGCGCCTGTCGACTGCTTTGCAGCTCGTCAACAGCACAGAAGCGAGATTATGACTGATGTTTTCACTATCGTCAACACCTATTGCATGCGATTTTCATCAGCTTGCAACTTCTGCTCTGCTTACAACCAGGCCAAGCCCAGCTGGATCCACAGAGGCAAACGCTGCCACACACCAGGCAGACTTCGCTTGCATCTAGGGACCGAGTGCCCGACCTGCCTTAGCAGACCCACACTCAGAGACAGAAACGCCCGGCCATGTGACCGGGCGTTTTGCTTAGATATTAGCCTGACGATGACCTACTTTCACACGGGAACCCGCACTATCATCGGCGCTGAGGCATTTCACTGTCCTGTTCGGGATGGGAAGGAGTGGGACCGCCTCGCTATGGTCATCAGGCTTAACTGGTTGGCTTGCTGAAGTCTCGTCAGAGATTTTCAACAGGCCCAATTTGTAGAGCTGCGCAGTATACATGAGTTCGTCATGTATTGCACTTCGAATCAGCTGGTTTTGATTGCGTTCACACGTTGGATCATTTCGTTGAATGATCTGACTTCTGAAGAACGGTATAACTTGTGTCCTCAATAATCCTTGATCAGATCGGCTGATGTTTCCATCGCCTGAACTGTCAAAGTTATAGGGTCAAGCCTCACGGGCAATTAGTACTGGTTAGCTTAACGCATTACTGCGCTTCCACACCCAGCCTATCAACGTCCTGGTCTCGAACGACCCTTCAGGGGGCTCAAGGCCCCGGCAAGACTCATCTTGAGACGAGTTTCCCGCTTAGATGCTTTCAGCGGTTATCTCTTCCGCACTTAGCTACTCGGCGATGCCACTGGCGTGACAACCGATACACCAGAGGTGCGTCCACTCCGGTCCTCTCGTACTAGGAGCAGGCTCTCTCAATCTTGCAGCGCCCACGGAAGATAGGGACCAAACTGTCTCACGACGTTTTAAACCCAGCTCACGTACCTCTTTAAATGGCGAACAGCCATACCCTTGGGACCGGCTACAGCCCCAGGATGAGATGAGCCGACATCGAGGTGCCAAACACCGCCGTCGATATGAACTCTTGGGCGGTATCAGCCTGTTATCCCCAGAGTACCTTTTATCCGTTGAGCGATGGCCCTTCCATACAGAACCACCGGATCACTTTGTCCTACTTTCGTACCTGCTCGACTTGTCAGTCTCGCAGTCAAGCACGCTTATGCCAATGCACTATCAACACGATTTCCGACCGTATTTAGCGTACCTTCGAACTCCTCCGTTACACTTTGGGAGGAGACCGCCCCAGTCAAACTGCCCACCATACACTGTCCCCCAATCCCGATAAGGGACCAAGGTTAGAACCTCAAACACACCAGGGTGGTATTTCAACGTTGGCTCCATGAGAACTAGCGTCCTCACTTCAAAGCCTCCCACCTATCCTACACAGATCTGTTCAAAGTCCAATGTAAAGCTACAGTAAAGGTTCATGGGGTCTTTCCGTCTTTCCGCGGGGAGATTGCATCATCACAAACATTTCAACTTCGCTGAGTCTCTGGAGGAGACAGTGTGGCCATCATTACTCCATTCGTGCAGGTCGGAACTTACCCGACAAGGAATTTCGCTACCTTAGGACCGTTATAGTTACGGCCGCCGTTTACTGGGACTTCAGTCAAGAGCTTGCACCCCATCATTTAATCTTCCAGCACCGGGCAGGAGTCACACCCTATACGTCGACTTTCGTCTTTGCAGAGTGCTGTGTTTTTAATAAACAGTTGCAGCCACCGATTCTCTGCGGCCCCATTCTGCTTCGAGAGTAAATCTCTACACATACTAGAGGCACACCTTCTTCCGAAGTTACGGTGTCAATTTGCCGAGTTCCTTCTCCAGAGTTCTCTCAAGCGCCTTAGAATACTCATCTCGCGCACCAGTGTCGGTTTGCGGTACGGTCGTCAATAGCTGAAGCTTAGTGGCTTTTCCTGGAAGCAGGGTATCACTCACTTCGTCTGCAAGCAGACTCGTTATCACGCCTCATCTAAGCTCTCCGGATTTGCCTAAAGAGCACGACTACACGCTTGAACCAACTATTCCAACAGTTGGCTGAGCTAACCTTCTCCGTCCCCACATCGCACTATTGATCGGTACAGGAATATTTACCTGTTTCCCATCAGCTACGCATCTCTGCCTCGCCTTAGGGGCCGACTCACCCTACGCCGATGAACGTTGCGTAGGAAACCTTGCGCTTTCGGCGAGGGGGCTTTTCACCCCCTTTAACGCTACTCATGTCAGCATTCGCACTTCTGATACCTCCAGCAGGCTTCACAACCCACCTTCACAGGCTTACAGAACGCTCTCCTACCACGTGCAATAAATTGCACATCCGCAGCTTCGGTAACTGGCTTAGCCCCGTTACATCTTCCGCGCAGGACGACTCGATCAGTGAGCTATTACGCTTTCTTTAAATGATGGCTGCTTCTAAGCCAACATCCTGACTGTTTTAGCCTTCCCACTTCGTTTCCCACTTAGCCAATTTTGGGGACCTTAGCTGGCGGTCTGGGTTGTTTCCCTCTTGAGTCCGGACGTTAGCACCCGGTGCTCTGTCTCCCAAGCTGTACTCATCGGTATTCGGAGTTTGCAATGGTTTGGTAAGTCGCCATGACCCCCTAGCCATAACAGTGCTCTACCCCCGATGGTAATACTTGAGGCACTACCTAAATAGTTTTCGGAGAGAACCAGCTATTTCCAAGTTTGTTTAGCCTTTCACCCCTATCCACAGCTCATCCGCTAATTTTGCAACATTAGTCGGTTCGGACCTCCAGCACCTGTTACGGTACCTTCATCCTGGCCATGGATAGATCACTTGGTTTCGGGTCTACACCCAGCGACTAATTCGCCCTATTCGGACTCGATTTCTCTACGGCTTCCCTATTCGGTTAACCTCGCCACTGAATGTAAGTCGCTGACCCATTATACAAAAGGTACGCAGTCACCCTTGCGGGCTCCTACTTTTTGTATGCATGCGGTTTCAGGATCTATTTCACTCCCCTCCCGGGGTTCTTTTCGCCTTTCCCTCACGGTACTAGTTCACTATCGGTCGATTACGAGTATTTAGCCTTGGAGGATGGTCCCCCCATATTCAGACAGGATTTCTCGTGTCCCGCCCTACTTGTCTTACGCTTAGTTCCACACCGCAGCATTTCTCATACGGGGCTATCACCCGCTATGGCCGGACTTTCCATTCCGTTCTGATATACACGATGCTAAAACGTAAAGGCTACTCCAATTTCGCTCGCCGCTACTTTCGGAATCTCGGTTGATGTCTTTTCCTCGAGCTACTGAGATGTTTCAGTTCACCCGGTTCGCCACAATGACCTATGTATTCAGTCAGAGTTACCCCTCGCGGGGTGGGTTTCCCCATTCGGAAATCTCCGGATCAAAGCTAATTTGCCAGCTCCCCGAAGCTTATCGCAGGCTATCACGTCCTTCGTCGCCTGTAATCGCCAAGGCATCCACCACATGCACTTAGTCACTTGACCCTATAACTTTGACAGCGCTGACTGCACTGTCGTCAAGGACTCGTACAGAGCCTCTCAGCTCCATACGTTTATTGAGTATTCACGCGTTACGCCGTTCTTCATACCTAAACAATTTCTTGCTCAGTTGAAGTCTTGTGTTTGACGCAATCAAAAGCTACTAGCGGCACGGTACGCTCACCCCCTTTACGAGATGGCGCTTTCCGCTAGCAGCGCTGATTCGACTCTACAAATTGTTAAAGAACAACAGCCGACTCTTTCGAGCCTTATGACTGACAAACCAGAACAACCGCTCACGCCTTCGCGCAACGGATGCTTTGGTTTGTCAACCATGGCACAGAGTAATTGGTGGAGGATGACGGGATCGAACCGACGACCCCCTGCTTGCAAAGCAGGTGCTCTCCCAGCTGAGCTAATCCCCCGGGATCTCTTCAAATCCGTGGTGGGTCTGGCTGGATTCGAACCAGCGACCCCCGCCTTATCAAGACGGTGCTCTAACCGACTGAGCTACAGACCCACGCGTTTCTTGCGTGCACTGCCTCTCAGTAACGCTCGCCTGTTGAGGCCAGCTCGGCAGGCTCACGCTATTACTCTGATGTTGTATTCACAGCCGATAAGTGTGGGCGCTTAAAAATGAGTCATGTGGATCTCGCTGGTCATCTGCTGCATGCAGCAAACAACTGCTCGACCATTTTCTAGAAAGGAGGTGATCCAGCCGCACCTTCCGATACGGCTACCTTGTTACGACTTCACCCCAGTCACGAACCCTGCCGTGGTAATCGCCCCCCTTGCGGTTAGGCTAACTACTTCTGGCAGAACCCGCTCCCATGGTGTGACGGGCGGTGTGTACAAGACCCGGGAACGTATTCACCGCGGCAAGCTGATCCGCGATTAACTAGCGATTCCGACTTCACGCAGTCGAGTTGCAGACTACGATCCGGACTACGACCGGTTTTCTGGGATTAGCTCCCCTCGCGGGTTGGCAGCCCTCTGTACCGGCCATTGTATGACGTGTGTAGCCCTACCCATAAGGGCCATGATGACCTGACGTCATCCCCACCTTCCTCCGGTTTGTCACCGGCAGTCTCATTAGAGTGCCCTTTCGTAGCAACTAATGACAAGGGTTGCGCTCGTTGCGGGACTTAACCCAACATCTCACGACACGAGCTGACGACGGCCATGCAGCACCTGTGTCCAGGTTCTCTTTCGAGCACTCCCACATCTCTGCAGGATTCCTGGCATGTCAAGGGTAGGTAAGGTTTTTCGCGTTGCATCGAATTAAACCACATCATCCACCGCTTGTGCGGGTCCCCGTCAATTCCTTTGAGTTTCAACCTTGCGGCCGTACTCCCCAGGCGGTCAACTTCACGCGTTAGCTACGTTACTGAGAAGAAACCCTCCCAACAACCAGTTGACATCGTTTAGGGCGTGGACTACCAGGGTATCTAATCCTGTTTGCTCCCCACGCTTCGTGCATGAGCGTCAGTACAGGCCCAGGGGATTGCCTTCGCCATCGGTGTTCCTCCGCATATCTACGCATTTCACTGCTACACGCGGAATTCCATCCCCCTCTGCCGTACTCTAGCTATGCAGTCACAAAGGCAGTTTCCCAGGTTGAGCCCGGGGATTTCACCTCTGTCTGCATAACCGCCTGCGCACGCTTTACGCCCAGTAATTCCGATTAACGCTTGCCACCCTACGTATTACGCGGCTGCTGGCACGTAGTTAGCCGGTGCTTATTCTTCAGGTACCGTCATTAAGTCTCTGTATTAGAGAAACTCGTTTCTTCCCTGACAAAAGCGGTTTACAACCCGAAGGCCTTCTTCCCGCACGCGGCATGGCTGGATCAGACTTGCGTCCATTGTCCAAAATTCCCCACTGCTGCCTCCCGTAGGAGTCTGGGCCGTGTCTCAGTCCCAGTGTGGCTGGTCGTCCTCTCAGACCAGCTACAGATCGTCGCCTTGGTGGCTTTTACCCCACCAACTAGCTAATCTGATATCGGCCGCTCCAATCGCGCGAGGCCTTACGGTCCCCCGCTTTCACCCTCAGGTCGTATGCGGTATTAGCCACTCTTTCGAGTAGTTATCCCCCACGACTGGGCACGTTCCGATACATTACTCACCCGTTCGCCACTCGTCAGCTTAACCTGTTACCGTTCGACTTGCATGTGTAAGGCATGCCGCCAGCGTTTCAATCTGAGCCAGGATCAAACTCTACAGTTCGATCTTGATTTACTCAACGGAATCGACGAAACCATTTACATGATTCCATCTAATTTCCGTGAGCGTTTAAAGTCTAAGAGACTTGATACTCGTCACCGAGCATCAAAACTCACCTTCAAACGCCCCACGCTTATCGGCTGTTAATTTTTAAAGAACCAAGAGAGCCAAGCTCATCTTGACAAGACCGACTTGCATCGAATCTTGCGCCTGTCGACTGCTTTGCAGCTCGTCAACAGCACAGAAGCGAGATTATGACTGATGTTTTCACTATCGTCAACACCTATTGCATGCGATTTTTCATCAGCTTGCAACTTCTGCTCTGCTTACAACCAGGCCAAGCCCAGCTGGATCCACAGAGGCAAACGCTGCCACACACCAGGCAGACTTCGGCTTGCATCTAGGGACCGAGTGCCCGACCTGCCTTAGCAGACCCACACTCAGAGACAGAAACGCCCGGCCATGTGACCGGGCGTTTTGCTTAGATATTAGCCTGACGATGACCTACTTTCACACGGGAACCCGCACTATCATCGGCGCTGAGGCATTTCACTGTCCTGTTCGGGATGGGAAGGAGTGGGACCGCCTCGCTATGGTCATCAGGCTTAACTGGTTGGCTTGCTGAAGTCTCGTCAGAGATTTCAACAGGCCCAATTTGTAGAGCTGCGCAGTATACATGAGTTCGTCATGTATTGCACTTCGAATCAGCTGGTTTTGATTGCGTTCACACGTTGGATCATTTCGTTGAATGATCTGACTTCTGAAGAACGGTATAACTTGTGTCCTCAATAATCCTTGATCAGATCGGCTGATGTTTCCATCGCCTGAACTGTCAAAGTTATAGGGTCAAGCCTCACGGGCAATTAGTACTGGTTAGCTTAACGCATTACTGCGCTTCCACACCCAGCCTATCAACGTCCTGGTCTCGAACGGACCCTTCAGGGGGCTCAAGCCCGGCAAGACTCATCTTGAGACGAGTTTCCCGCTTAGATGCTTTCAGCGGTTATCTCTTCCGCACTTAGCTACTCGGCGATGCCACTGGCGTGACAACCGATACACCAGAGGTGCGTCCACTCCGGTCCTCTCGTACTAGGAGCAGGCTCTCTCAATCTTGCAGCGCCCACGGAAGATAGGGACCAAACTGTCTCACGACGTTTTAAACCCAGCTCACGTACCTCTTTAAATGGCGAACAGCCATACCCTTGGGACCGGCTACAGCCCCAGGATGAGATGAGCCGACATCGAGGTGCCAAACACCGCCGTCGATATGAACTCTTGGGCGGTATCAGCCTGTTATCCCCCAGAGTACCTTTTATCCGTTGAGCGATGGCCCTTCCATACAGAACCACCGGATCACTTTGTCCTACTTTCGTACCTGCTCGACTTGTCAGTCTCGCAGTCAAGCACGCTTATGCCAATGCACTATCAACACGATTTCCGACCGTATTTAGCGTACCTTCGAACTCCTCCGTTACACTTTGGGAGGAGACCGCCCCAGTCAAACTGCCCACCATACACTGTCCCCAATCCCGATAAGGGACCAAGGTTAGAACCTCAAACACACCAGGGTGGTATTTCACGTGGCTCCATGAGAACTAGCGTCCTCACTTCAAAGCCTCCCACCTATCCTACACAGATCTGTTCAAAGTCCAATGTAAAGCTACAGTAAAGGTTCATGGGTCTTCCGTCTTTCCGCGGGGAGATTGCATCATCCACAAACATTTCAACTTCGCTGAGTCTCTGGAGGAGACAGTGTGGCCATCATTACTCCATTCGTGCAGGTCGGAACTTACCCGACAAGGAATTTCGCTACCTTAGGACCGTTATAGTTACGGCCGCCGTTTACTGGGACTTCAGTCAAGAGCTTGCACCCCATCATTTAATCTTCCAGCACCGGGCAGGAGTCACACCCTATACGTCGACTTTCGTCTTTGCAGAGTGCTGTGTTTTTAATAAACAGTTGCAGCCACCGATTCTCTGCGGCCCCATTCTGCTTCGAGAGTAAATCTCTACACATACTAGAGGCACACCTTCTTCCGAAGTTACGGTGTCAATTTGCCGAGTTCCTTCTCCAGAGTTCTCTCAAGCGCCTTAGAATACTCATCTCGCGCACCAGTGTCGGTTTGCGGTACGGTCGTCAATAGCTGAAGCTTAGTGGCTTTTCCTGGAAGCAGGGTATCACTCACTTCGTCTGCAAGCAGACTCGTTATCACGCCTCATCTAAGCTCTCCGGATTTGCCTAAAGAGCACGACTACACGCTTGAACCAACTATTCCAACAGTTGGCTGAGCTAACCTTCTCCGTCCCCACATCGCACTATTGATCGGTACAGGAATATTTACCTGTTTCCCATCAGCTACGCATCTCTGCCTCGCCTTAGGGGCCGACTCACCCTACGCCGATGAACGTTGCGTAGGAAACCTTGCGCTTTCGGCGAGGGGGCTTTTCACCCCCTTTAACGCTACTCATGTCAGCATTCGCACTTCTGATACCTCCAGCAGGCTTCACAACCCACCTTCACAGGCTTACAGAACGCTCTCCTACCACGTGCAATAAATTGCACATCCGCAGCTTCGGTAACTGGCTTAGCCCCGTTACATCTTCCGCGCAGGACGACTCGATCAGTGAGCTATTACGCTTTCTTTAAATGATGGCTGCTTCTAAGCCAACATCCTGACTGTTTTAGCCTTCCCACTTCGTTTCCCACTTAGCCAATTTTGGGGACCTTAGCTGGCGGTCTGGGTTGTTTCCCTCTTGAGTCCGGACGTTAGCACCCGGTGCTCTGTCTCCCAAGCTGTACTCATCGGTATTCGGAGTTTGCAATGGTTTGGTAAGTCGCCATGACCCCCTAGCCATAACAGTGCTCTACCCCCGATGGTAATACTTGAGGCACTACCTAAATAGTTTTCGGAGAGAACCAGCTATTTCCAAGTTTGTTTAGCCTTTCACCCCTATCCACAGCTCATCCGCTAATTTTGCAACATTAGTCGGTTCGGACCTCCAGCACCTGTTACGGTACCTTCATCCTGGCCATGGATAGATCACTTGGTTTCGGGTCTACACCCAGCGACTAATTCGCCCTATTCGGACTCGATTTCTCTACGGCTTCCCTATTCGGTTAACCTCGCCACTGAATGTAAGTCGCTGACCCATTATACAAAAGGTACGCAGTCACCCTTGCGGGCTCCTACTTTTTGTATGCATGCGGTTTCAGGATCTATTTCACTCCCCTCCCGGGGTTCTTTTCGCCTTTCCCTCACGGTACTAGTTCACTATCGGTCGATTACGAGTATTTAGCCTTGGAGGATGGTCCCCCCATATTCAGACAGGATTTCTCGTGTCCCGCCCTACTTGTCTTACGCTTAGTTCCACACCGCAGCATTTCTCATACGGGGCTATCACCCGCTATGGCCGGACTTTCCATTCCGTTCTGATATACACGATGCTAAAACGTAAAGGCTACTCCAATTTCGCTCGCCGCTACTTTCGGAATCTCGGTTGATGTCTTTTCCTCGAGCTACTGAGATGTTTCAGTTCACCCGGTTCGCCACAATGACCTATGTATTCAGTCAGAGTTACCCCTCGCGGGGTGGGTTTCCCCATTCGGAAATCTCCGGATCAAAGCTAATTTGCCAGCTCCCCGAAGCTTATCGCAGGCTATCACGTCCTTCGTCGCCTGTAATCGCCAAGGCATCCACCACATGCACTTAGTCACTTGACCCTATAACTTTGACAGCGCTGACTGCACTGTCGTCAGGACTCGTACAGAGCCTCTCAGCTCCATACGTTTATTGAGTATTCACGCGTTACGCCGTTCTTCATACCTAAACAATTTCTTGCTCAGTTGAAGTCTTGTGTTTGACGCAATCAAAAGCTACTAGCGGCACGGTACGCTCACCCCCTTTACGAGATGGCGCTTTCCGCTAGCAGCGCTGATTCGACTCTACAAATTGTTAAAGAACAACAGCCGACTCTTTCGAGCCTTATGACTGACAAACCAGAACAACCGCTCACGCCTTCGCGCAACGGATGCTTTGGTTTGTCAACCATGGCACAGAGTAATTGGTGGAGGATGACGGGATCGAACCGACGACCCCCTGCTTGCAAAGCAGGTGCTCTCCCAGCTGAGCTAATCCCCCGGGATCTCTTCAAATCCGTGGTGGGTCTGGCTGGATTCGAACCAGCGACCCCCGCCTTATCAAGACGGTGCTCTAACCGACTGAGCTACAGACCCACGCGTTTCTTGCGTGCACTGCCTCTCAGTAACGCTCGCCTGTTGAGGCCAGCTCGGCAGGCTCACGCTATTACTCTGATGTTGTATTCACAGCCGATAAGTGTGGGGCGCTTAAAAATGAGTCATGTGGATCTCGCTGGTCATCTGCTGCATGCAGCAAACAACTGCTCGACCATTTTCTAGAAAGGAGGTGATCCAGCCGCACCTTCCGATACGGCTACCTTGTTACGACTTCACCCCAGTCACGAACCCTGCCGTGGTAATCGCCCCC